>CALCIC010000330.1 GCA_937907405.1 uncultured Isosphaeraceae bacterium
CCTTGCCGCCGACGCCCAGGTGATCGCCGTCGCCGCTCAAGCCGTGGTCGCGGCCTCGGGAGAAAAGCCATCCGCTGACGCCGCGAGCGTCGTTCGGCATGCCGTTCCAAAGCCACATCGAGACGGAGTAGCGATCGCCGATCCCAGCCGTCTGGGCCCGCAACCGCCCGCCGACGAAGTGCGCCGCCCGATTGGTCTCCTGATTGTCGCAGAAGTCCGCGGACCGCGGGCCGTCCAGGTAATAAACGACCTGTGGTTCATAGACCGCGTCGTGATCATGGCCGGTCGCGTCGGCCGCGTGGGGGCCGCTGAATTCGTTCAACCTCCAGTATGCGATCGGTTTGGCGGCGAGGACTGCTCGGGCCGCGGCGCCGTCGCTGAGTCGCCACGCTCGGCGACCCCGGCCGGCGACGTCCTCCAGCAAGGCGACGGCGGCCTCGGCGATCTTCGGCTCGGCCGCGACCTCAAGACCGGCCGACCGCGCGGGCCAGGTGTTGTATCCTCCGAACAGATGCTGTTCGGGGGGCGGGATGTAACCGTCGCCGCCGTTGGACAGTTCGATCACCATGGTGTTCGGCAACGGGCTGGCGGCCTTGATTTTCAGGCCGGTGATCGCGTAGGTCTCCGTCGGCGTGGACGCAATGGCGATCTCGCCGATGCGGACGGCCTGGACCACGACCTCGGTTCGCTGCCATTCGTGCAGGAGGATCTGCTCGCGCGCATAAACCTCGGTCGTCGTCTTGGGAAGGCGGTCCCCCATCTCGGCGACGATCCTTTGCGCCCATTCCAACCGTTGCTGATCGGGGGCGCGGTACTCAAGCGGAATTCGGCGCTCGGCCATCGCCAGATCGACGTTGTCGCGATATTGAATGTGCTTATAAGATTCCATCGCCACGTCGAGCAGCCCGTTCGCGTACTCTTCGATCGTAGGATTGGGCCGGTCCTTCGCGGGGATCGAGTAATCCACGCGGTACACGTCGCCGCTGCATCCTTGCGACATGACACCGACGAACGCGGGTTTTCCAGGCGCTGTTTCGGGCGCGATCCGCCGCTTCAAGCCCTCGCTGAAGAGGCCGAAGTAGTCGGCGTTGAGGTCCCTGGCGCCGAAGTAGTGCATGGAGAAGTTCGCGAGCACGGCGAGCGGGCGGCCGTCGCGCGCCTGGATCGAGATCAACGAAAGGTCCGGGTCCTCCGGTCCTGACACGCCCGTGACGTCGTCCCAGTTGGCGCCCGCGTGCATGTTCGCGCGCATCGTCTTGTTTCCGAACGGATCTTCGGCGATGCGGTCGGGCCGTCGAATCCATCGACGCAGCGCGGTGAAGTCGGCGGCGTTCCCCTTGGCGAACCCGATCCGCGCCGGCTCGAGCGCGGCCTGCGCCGCGGCGACGGCTTCCACCAGCTTTTCGCGGAGGAAGGGAACGTAATTCGGGTCCGGATCGGTGCCGAGGCACCCCATCGACGACGGAGCGCTGTGCGCGTGAGTGGCCGAGATGAGCATGTGGTCCGCGGGAATGCCCGTGCGCTCGGAGGCCGACTTCTTGACCGTGTCGAGCAGCTTCCGATCCATCATGCAGCAATCCACGACCACGACGACGCACTGCTCGCGGCCGTCGGCCAACGCGATCGCCCGCGCGTGGACCGGAGTCGCGATCTTGTCCACCGACCTGCTGTACATTCCCCCGTTGACGAGGACCGGCAACTTCTGGGGCGTGACGTCGATCGCGACGGCGCCGGCCTGGAACTCGGCGCGGAGCGGCGCGGCCGCCGTCACGACGAGGGCGACGCCCAGGAAAAATCGCTTCATGGGAACATATCCTCTTGGTTAGATTCAGCACCGTCGGCCGCTTCGCGGGCGACAACCACCCTAAGCCCGGCGCGATCGCGGGGCAAGGGGGTCGGAACTCGCTCATTCTGCCCGTGCGACCGCGACGGCCGAGCGGTCGAACCGCGACAAGATCAGTGCGACGAGGAGCGTGGCGCCTCCCGCGGCCGGCGCGACCCAGGGCGCGGCGGCTCCCGAGAAGGTCACGGCGACGCCCGCCAGCCAACCCACGATCATGCCGACGATCATCGCCCGTCCCGAGCAGCGCCAGCCGGCGACGGCGACGACCACGCAGCTTAGGAGCGGGCCCGCGAAGAGCCCCAGGATGATCTGCGACAACTCGAACAGCGTGCCGAGCTTAGAGACGAAGCCCGCCGTCACCGTGGCGAGGAGCCCGATCACCAGCGAATAGAATCGTCCCCACCAAACCTGCCTTGCGGCGGTCATCCCGGTGCAGATCCGAGAATGGAAGTCGAGCGTCAGCACGGCCGCGAGCGTATTGATGCCGCTGGGGATCCCGGTCGCCGCAAGCAGCGCCGCGAGCAGGAGGCCGGCGACGCCCACCGGCAGTCGGGTCGCCACGAAATGCGGAAAAACCTCGTCCGCGTTGGCCGGCAGCGTCGAGTCGACCGCGTGCGAGTAATACGCGTACATCGACAGCCCGACGACGGTCAGCAACCCGACCACGATGAAGACGCCGACCACGTTCACCGCGAAGGCTCGACTGGCGGCGCGCGCGTCGCCGGTCACGAGGTATCGCTGAAGCGACATCTGGTCGCCGATGTAATTGGTGAGGTTGCCGACGCTGACGCCGAACACCACGACCCAGACCGTGATCGGGGCCCTGGGGTCGAGCGAGAAGTTGAAGACGTCGAGCCGCCCGGAATGCGCCAGGTCGGTCAGCGCCGCGCCGAACGGGACCGGCATCTGCCACCACGCCGCGGCGATCGTCACGGCCACCCCGAAGACGATGACCGGAATGTGCAGCGCTTCGGTCACGATGACTCCGCGGACCCCGGAAACCACGGTGTAAAGCGTGTTGCTCAGCCCGGTCGCCAGCACGATCGGCCAGAACCATTTTTGATCGAGTCTGCCCATCGTCAGGATCGCGACGGTCGGCGCGTAGATCATCGCGGCCATCCACCCGATACGCATCAGGATGTAGAGCCCCGCGGCGAAGGTTCGCGTTTCCGGTCCGAAGCGCGCCTCGAGCACCTGATAGGGGTACTGCCAGCCGCCTGCGAGGTAACGCGGCAGAAACCAGTAGCGCAGCACGACGTAATAGCAAGGCATGCAGACCAGCACCCCCCAGACCGAGAGGAGAATCCCCTGGGAATAGACGACGCTGGGATAGGCGATGAAGCTGATGCCCGAGAAGAACGTGGCGGCGATGCTCAACCCGACCACGATCGTCTCGAACAGGGTGTTGAGCCGTCCGCCCGCGATGAAGTAATCGGCGGCGTCGCGGTCCTTGCCTCGCGACATGAGCCCGATCGTCGTGATCCCGATCATATAAGCAACCATGATGCTGACGTCGATCCAATGCATGTCGCAGCCCTATTCGTCTCTGGAGCCGATGAGAGGTTGCACCTGAAGCATTTCGGGAAAGTGCTGCGAGTAATACGCGCAAAGCCGCCCGACGTCCGCCCGCGTCGGATGCGGGTACGGGCCGCGGCAGCCCAGGCTGGTCTTGAGGAATCCACTCGCGATTCCGCCGAGCCGGTCGTAGCCGGTGTCGGTGAAGCCGCGGTCGCCGAAGGTCTGGAAGAGGAAATCGAACAGGCCGCCGAGCCGGGCGCAGCCGGCGGCCGCCGCGTCCCAGTCCCTCGCCTCGACCCGGTTCCACAGGTCGAGTACGAATCGAGGCCCCCAGTAGACGGCGGACGAGCATCCCCCGGCGGCGCCCAGCGGCCCGAGTTCGGCCCAGCGCGTCTCGCCGACGAAGACGTTGACGAATTCCGAGAGCCGGGCGCACCCTTCCGGCGTCGCGCCGAGCGTTCCGGCGGTCGCCTTGACCATCAGGTACTTGGGCGTCTCATCCTTGATCGCCCGATGTTGATCGAGCGTGAGCTTCTTCCTCGCCCGGTCCGTCTCGTAGATCGAAAGGGGCAGTCCTCCCGACGCCCGGACGACCTCGCGGACGAACGGGACGATCTGGGCGTCGCCGATCTCCAGCCAGAACGGAAGCGCGAGCTGGACGGCGTCCGCGCCGATCTCTGCGGCGTACGCGGCGCGTCGACAGGCGCCGAGCGTGTAAGTGGACGTGCAACCGATCATGGCGCGCGCCCCCCCCGCGCGACACTCCTCGATCGTGGCGCGCGCGACGGAGCGGAACTCGTCGAGCTCCATCGCGTAGAACTCGCCGGTCGTCCCCCCCGTATAGACCCCGGGCGCGCCCGCGTCGGCGCACCGGCGGACGTCGAGGCGGTAGGTCGCCTCGTCGAACCCGCCGGCTTCGGTCCAGGCGACCGGCAGGCCGGCCCAGGGGCCTCGGAAGTTCTCGCGAGAGAGCGCCTCGGTCGTCATTTCCCCCCCTCCGGTTCGGCGGCGAATCGCAGGGAGAACAGGTCGGCGTCCTTCATCACGAACCGCAGTCGAACGGGTTGACCGGCCAGGCCGTCGAGATCCCCTCCGGCGAAGCCGACGGCGCGCTCGACTTCGTTGCCGATGAGCTCGTGGCAATCGGCCAGCGCGAAGCCGGGGATCGGGGTCCCGTCCGGGCGCTGGACCTCCACCTTGACTCCGCCGGCCGCCGACGTGGCGAAATTCAGCAGCAGCTTCGATCCCCGGAATGTCAGCGGCTTCGTCACCATCTCGCCGCCGTCGTAATCGGCGTGAACCGAGGCGAAGCCGTCGAGCCGCAGGCTGTAGCGCCGCAGGTGAGACGTCGGCTGGCCGTAATTCTGATTGACGTAGAGCGACATCTCGTGCGGACCGGTCTGCACGACGTTGAGCGCGGGGTAGTTCGTCCGCGAGGTCCAGTTCTCCGCGCCGACGCCCGGAGCGACGAATGCTTCCATGAACGTACGATCGTACAATCCGCCGCCTCGGCTGCTCATGAGGACCGCGTCCGAGACGTCGTTGAAATAGGCCGGGTTGACGCCGATCGACTCCGCCTGCGCCTTCGTGAGCACGCGCCGGCCCTGCATGAATCGGGCGGCGGTCGCGACGTAGATGTGAGGCGCGCGAAAATACGGATGCGTCTGACTGGTATAGAGCTGCTCGACGGGCGCGGCCTCGTCGCCGCGACGGTACTCCATCAGCGTGGGGTTCTTCCACGTGATGAAGTCGTCGCTCTCGACTCGCGCAATCCGGCGCTTGCCCGCTCGATAGACGCGGTAGTAGAGCAGATACCTCTGCTCCGCGGCCGACCAGAACGCGACGTTCTGCGAATCGAAGACGATGGATCCGTCCCCCTCATGGAACCCGACGTCTTGCCTCGTTAGGACCGGTCTGTCCTGAAGACGCTTCCAGTGGACGCCGTCGGGGGAGACGAAGGCGCTCAATCCCGGCTCGTGATAGCCGCCGACCGCCTTGTACTTCTCCTCGGGCTTCACGCCCGGCCGGGAGTCCAGGAATGGACAAAAGTTGTGCGTGACGGGCGCGGCGTCGGCGAGGACGATGTTGGTCGTCGCCTTGCCGTCGCGAGGGAAAAGGCTCAGCGACGGCTTCGTCCAGTGGACGCCGTCGCGGGATTCGGCGTAACAGACGACCTGATGATCATCGGTGTCCTTCTTCACGCCTCCCTGGCCCGTGCCGCGATAGTACGCCTGGTACGTCTCGCCGGCGTGGAGGATCGTCGCGTAGCCGCTGAACGGACCTTCCCAGGACTCGTCGAAGGCGAGCACGGCGCCGCGGTCCACGGGACGGTGCATCATCAATTCAACGTGTTTTAGTACGTCGATCAAGTAGTGGTCGAGGAACACTTCGCGGCGCGAGCCGATCTCGACCGCCTCGGGGGGCGCGGCCTGCGAGATCAGCGTCGCGGAGAGATACAGGAGCGTCGTCGCGAGAAGTCGTTTCATAATTCCCGACCCTTTCGTCGGCTCAGGCGCCTGCCAGTTGTTGCGGCGTCAGTTCGTTGAGCAGCGGCTCGCCTCGCGCGAAACGATCGGCGTTGGCGGCGAAAACGTCCCACAACCGCGTCCGGTAACGCGGGCTGAGCGTGGACCCGGCGATGTGCGGCGTGAAGACGACGTTGGGAACGGCCCACGTCGGGTGGTCCGGAGGGGTCGGATACTGGTAGTGCGCGTCGAGCGCCGCGCCGGCGATCCAGCCTTCCCGCAAGGCGCGCAGGAGGGCTTCCTGCTCAACGATCGGGCCGCGCGCGGGATTGAGCAGATAGGCGGAACGCGGCAGCGCCCGAAGCTCGCGCTCGCCGATCATCCCCTCGGTCGTCTTCGTCAGGGGGACCGCCAGAACGAGGAAGTCGAGCCCGCCGAGGAACTCCATTTCAGCGCCGTTCCCGAAGATCCGGTCTGGGAGGACGCCGCCGGGGTCGCCCGTCCCTTCGACGGTGAACACGTCGCGGCGCGGCTCGACGGCCCCGCTTCGCGTCATGACATGCACATTCATACCCATATGTTTCGCCAGCCGGGCGGTCTCGCGGCCGATCCCTCCGTACCCCCACAGGCCGACGGTCGCCCCGCGCACCTCGCGCTGGAAGATCGCCGAGCGGTCCCACGTGGCGGTCTCCTGGTTGCGGATCATCTGGCGGAGGTCGCGCGCGAGGTTCACCATCATGGCCACGCACCATTCGCCGATGGGGACGTCGAAGCATCCCCGCGCGTTGGTCGCGCGGATTCCTCGGCCGGCGAGGTCGAGGCCGAAGAGCTGGGCGTAGCCGACCGACGCGATCTGCACCCAGCGAACCGCGTCCAGATCGCCGAGATTGCTCGGCGGGAAGGTGCAGAAGAGCGCGTCGACGCCGCGCAGACGCGACGGGTCGACGTCGCGGACCCGCTCCTCGGGCGGCTCCATGCAGTCGACGTCAAAACGCCCGGACCGGCGCAGGGCCGCAAGGGCCTTCGGTTCGACGGGCACGTCGACGAGCAGTTTCAATACGTGGTCTTTCAAGTCGAGAGCACCTTGCCGGGGACGCTGTTGAATTCGCCGCTGCCCGGTTGAAACGGATATCGGCCCTTGATTTCGTCGTTGAGCACCACTCCGAGCCCGGGGCGGTCGGGAGGATGTACACAGCCGTCCTTGATGATCAAGCCGCCGTCGATCATATCCGAGTGCAAGCCGGAGTAATCGGGCGGGATTTCGAGGATCGCGGTATTGGCCGCGGCGAAGCCGGCGTGGACGTTCTGCATCAGCGAGGCGCCCGCGCCCCAGGCGTGGGTCGCAATCTTGCGGCCGCGCCGGGCGATCATCTCGGCGACGTTCATGAACTCGCCGAGACCGCCGGTGAACGATGCGTCCGGCTGACCGACGTCGAAGCAGTCCCGTTCGACGAAGACCCGCCACTCGTACGACGCCGTGAGGCACTCTCCGCCGGCGATCGGCACCGTCGTCGCGCGGCAGAGCTCGGCGTATCCCCAGGGATCGGTGTAGTGCAGCGGCTCCTCGTAGAAGAACAGGTTGGAGGGCTCGACGGCCGTCATCACGGCCTTCGCGATTTCCAGGTCCCACGTGGCGCCGTGGTTGTTGCCCATGTGGCCGTCCATCATGATCCAGGCGTCGTCGCCCGCGTGCGAACGCATGAAGGCGGCCTTGTCGCCCTCGAAATCAGCCGCCTCGG
>CALCIC010000331.1 GCA_937907405.1 uncultured Isosphaeraceae bacterium
CGTCGCGGACGCGCGCGAAGTAACGGCCGTCGGCCGGGGCGGTGAAGGTCAGCTTCGAGTCCTTGCCGAATTCACGATGCGACTCGTCGTCGTTCTCGTAATAGAGGGGGAAGACCGGCAGCCCGTTGGGGACCAGCGCCGCGCCCGGGGGATGGGGCTGGACCACGTAGCAGGGCTCGCCGAGCGCGTGGGCCAGCGGCGTCGACTCGAAGTAGCCCCAGCGCTTCCCCTGGCCGGGATGGACGATGAATCCCGAATCCGGTCCCCTCGGATAGAGCCAGAGCTTGACGACCTCGCCGTTGGCGTACAGGTATTCATTCAAGCGCATCTCGTCCTGACCGAAGAGGCGGAAGTCGCCGATGATCGCGTCGTCCTTGCCGCGGAACGTGAAGTACGACTCGCGGACCGCCTGCAGTCGGGCGCGCTCGATCCGCCGGCCCTGCTCGTCGAGCACCTCGACGAACGAGTCGAGCTTCGACCCGGCGCGGGACGCCTCGACCTCCAGCACCCAGGTCGCGCCGGCCTTCGCGGCGAATCGGAAGAAGTCGCCGTCGGCGTGGTCCTTCTCTGTTCCGGCGATCGCCCCCGTGACGACGGCGGGAAGCTCCAGGTCGTTCGCCTGGTCGACGCCGTTGTTCGGTTCGCGCTCGGAGATCTTCTTCGGCTCGCCGAGGTCGAGAACCGGAGAGGATCTGGGCGTTTCGGTTTCAGCGGCGACCGCCTTCCGCGCGCGGGCCGGCGGGAGAGGGTAGATCGCCGTTGATCCGTCCATCCTGCCGACGAGGAACGACTTACCGTCCGCGGCGATCGCCAGGGCGCCGGCGACGTCGGGCTGATCTTCCCAGAGTTGAAGCTCCGAGTAATCGGCGGCGTCCCAGGCCTTGATGGTCCGGTCCTCGGCCGTGGTGACGAGCCGAGAGCCGTCCGGCGTGAACGCGAGCTGGACGATCGCCCCCTCGTGGGCGAACCGGGCCAGGACCATCGGGTTGACCCGGGGGCGGTCGATCGAGACGAACTCCCAGACCCGGACGACGTCGTCGGCGCCCCCGGCGACGATCGATTTGCCGTCGGGGCTGAAGGCGACGGCGTACTCCTCCTTGAGCGGCTGGGGGAGCGTGTCCATCCGCAGGCCGTCCGCGACCCGCCAGACCTTGCAGGTGTCGTCGGCGCTCGCGCTCGCCAGGAACCGGCCGTCGGGGCTGAACGCCAGCTTGTAGACGGCTCCGTTGTGCCCTTCGAGGCTGCGCAAAGGCGCGCCGTCGTCGACGTTCCAGAGCTTGACGACGCGGTCGTAGCCGGCCGTCGCCAGGGTCTTGCCGTCGGGGGAGAGCGCGGCGTCGAACAGCAGGTCGCGATGCGCCTGGAAGCGTCGGATCAGCGCGCCGTCCTCGACGTTCCACAGGGCCGCCTCGCCGCCGAGGCCGACGACGCCCGAGGCGGTCGCGAGCCGGCTCCCGTCCCTCGAAAACTGGACGGCGGTCACCTTGCCGGGGAAGTCGTCGAGCACGCGCTCGGCCGCGTCGGCCGACGTCTTGTACAGCTCGACCGAGCCGAACCGGGCGACTGCGCGCCGCTTGCCGTCGCCCGAGAACGCGACCGCCGTCACCGGCCGCGCCTTCGCACGCGAGACGATCCTGGGGACGACGAGCGCCGGTCGGCTGGTTGGATCGCCCGTCGGCGCCGGGGCGCCGGCGTTGATCCAGGCGGTCAGGACCGCGACCTCCGGGTCGCCGGGCTTCGGCTCCCCCTTGGGGGGCATCTTCGGCTTCGACTCGCCGGTCAGGACGCGGATCAACCGGCTCGACGCGGCGTCGCCGGCCTTGATCGCCGGGCCGTGCTCGCCCCCCATCTGGAGCGACGCATACGACTCCAGCGAGAACTCTCCCTCGCGGTCCTCGTCGTTATGGCAGCCCGCGCAATACTTGCGAAGGATCGGCGCGACCGCCGAGTCGTAGTCGGGGGCTTTCGGATCGTCGGCCGCGACGATCGGCGCCGCCGCCAGAACGGCCGTCGCGACCAGCAAACGCATCAAGAAGACGCGCCCTGACATTCGGATTTGGGGAGTCATCATCCGGACGAACCTCGGTCGGCGGCCTAGTGGTTGAACAGGAATTCCCGGCTGCTCAGGAGCCCCCACAAGACGTCCTCGACGACGGGGCGCTCGTCGGGGGCGCCCGGCGGGGGGAGCATCGCGATCAACGATCCACGCTCGGCCGCGGTCGGATAGCGAGCCAGGCACGCGAGGTAGATTTCCTCGACGAGCGCGGGGTCCGACATCCCCTGTTTCCGCAGGCCGAGCAGTTTGCCGATCCGGTTGTCCTTGGCGCCCAGCTTCTTGTTGAGGGTGTCGCCGTTGGTCAGGTGGAGCACCTGGACGACCGAGGGCTCGGACGACCGCTCGCATTCGCAGACGATCCGCCGGGAGTTTCGGCCGAACGCCTGGAGGAAGTAGTTCTCGACCGAAGAATCGTAAAGCTGGATCGCTCGGGTCCCCGGCGGGTAGAAGTCGGTCTTCGCTCGGGAGCCGCCGGGGATCAGCACGTTCTCGAACTTCGACGGCGCCTGCGTGACCTGCGTGATCGCGTCGAGCAGCACCTCGGCCATCATCCGCCGGGGGTAGTAGCGCGAGTAGAACCGTCGATCGCCCTTGTTGCCCGGCAAGGAACGGCTCGACCGCTGGTAGGCGTTGGATTGGAGGATCGCCTTCATCAGCGCCTTGAGGTCGAACTTGTTCTTGACCAAATGATCGGCCGCCGCTTTGAGAAGGGCCTCGTTGCTGGCGGGATTGGAGACGCGGACGTCGTCGACCTTCTCGACCAGGCCGACGCCGAAGAAGTTGGCCCAGACCCGGTTGACGACCGCCCGAGCGAAATAGGGGTTGTCGGGGGCGGTCATCCAGTCGGCGAGGCTGTTCCGGCGGTCGGACGGGTCGTCGATCGGCAGCGGGACTCCGTCGAGCGGGGTCGGCGGCAGGGGCTTGCCGGTACGGGGCTGGATCAGGTCGCCCGACTGTGCGACGTAAAGCGTCCGCCGACCCTCCCCCGCGCCGGGGTCGCCTCCCCAACCCTTGGCCTTCACCCGGGCGAACAGGTTGGCCATCGCGAAATACTGGTCGTTCGTCCATTTCTCGAGCGGGTGGTCGTGGCACCGGGCGCAGCCGATGGACAGCCCCAGGAACGCCTGGCTGACGTTCTCGGTCATCTCTTCAGGAGACTGGCTGAGGCCGT
This sequence comes from uncultured Isosphaeraceae bacterium, assembly GCA_937907405.1. GTDB lineage: Bacteria > Planctomycetota > Planctomycetia > Isosphaerales > Isosphaeraceae > Paludisphaera. The sequence continues at coordinate 3,228 of CALCIC010000331.1, forward strand.
AGAAGTTGGTGGCGCCGTTCTCGAGGCTCTCGCCGGTCGCGGTCAGGATCTCTCGGACCATCCGGTCCCAGGGGGTGTCCGCCTCGACGTGCTTGTGAATCCACATGTAATACGACTTGATCGAATCCGGCCGCAGCTTCGCGCTGGTGAGCATCAGCACGTCAGACCATTTGTAGGTCCAGTAGTCGGCGAACTCCGGCCGCGCCAGCAGCGCGTCGATCAGGGCGTCGCGCTTGTCCGGGGCGGAGTCGGACAGGAAGTCGCGGACCTCGACGGCCGTCGGCGGCCGGCCGACCGCGTCGATCCAGGCGCGGCGGACGAACGTCGGGTCGTCGCAGGCCGGCGAGGCGGGCAGGTTGAGTCTGGTCAATTGCTTGTCGATGAATTCGTCGATGAAATTGCGCGGCTTGCGGCCGTCGACGAGCGTTCCATCCGTCGCGCCGGGCGAGCCGTCGGCGTAGGGGACCGTGATCCGGGCGATGGCGATCTTGCCGGCGTACCAGGCGACGACCGCCCCCTCGCCGGGGCCGACCACCGTCGCGGCCCCCTGATCGTCGACCCGGCAGACCGACTCGTCGGCCGACGACCATTTCGCCCATCGCGTGACGTCCTCGGATCGGCCGTCGGTGTAGCGGGCGCGGACGAGGATCGGCTGGGCGTCGCCGATCTTGTGGATCGAGCCGGCGGGGAGGACTTCGACCGTCTCGACGCGGGGGTCGGAGTCGGCCGGGGGGACGGCGCCGGCGGCGATCCAGTCGGCGACGATCTGATACTCCGGCGAGTCGGTCGCGAACCGGATTCCCCCCTTGTGGGGGATCGCCCCCGACGGCTTGGCGAGCACCAGGCTGCGGCCGGGGTCGGAGAGTTCGACGCGCCGCCCGCGCTCGCCTTTGACGATGTTGAAGAAGTCGGCGGCCGGATCGAAGCCGTTGAGCGAGAGTCGGAACCCCCCCTTGCCGGCGAGCGCGCCGTGGCAGGCGCCGGTGTTGCAGCCCATCTTGGCGAGGATCGGCTCGACCTGGTTGCGGAAGCTCCGCGCGAGCGATACGCCGGACACGGCGACCCTGGCCGTCGCGGTTCGACCGCCGGCCTTGGCCGTGACGACCGTCTCGCCGTCGCCGATCGGCTTCACCAGGCCGTCGGCGACGGTCGCGACCCCCGGGGCGCTCGACGACCATTCGACGCCGTCGGTCACGCGGCTTGCGACCTCGCCGCCGGGGCCCTGTTCCTGAAGGAGCAGGCGCTGCACCGCTTCGGGCGATTCGAGCCGGACTTCGGCGGGGAGCAGGACGAGCCCGTCGTCCCCCCTCGCGCCGCCGCCGCCGAGGGGGACGACGAGGGCCAGGGCGATCGTGCAGGACCGGGACAGGGCGTTCCGCATGGCGCGTCACCTCGTCGGCAGGGAGGGTTCAGAAGAGCTCGTGGATCTCGCGGTGGCCGAAGTCGACCAAGGGGAACGGACGGCCGGCGGGTCCGGGGAGTTCGGTTTCGAGGTTGAGGCCGAGGCTGTGGAAGATCGTCGCGGCGACGTCGGACGGCTCGACGGGGCGGTCGGCGGGCACCGCGCCGATGGGGTCGCTGGCGCCCACGATTCGGCCTCCCTTGACTCCGCCGCCGGCGAACCCCACGGTGAAGCATTGGGGCCAGTGGTCGCGCCCCCCGGCGGGGTTCACCCGAGGCGTCCGGCCGAACTCGGCGAGGTTGCAAACCAACGTCGCGTCAAGCATCCCGCGCTGGTCCAGGTCTTCGATCAGGGCGCTGTAGGCCCGGTCGTAGAGCGGGCAGACGACGTCGCGCATCCCCTCGATCGAGGTGAACGGCTTCGACCCGTGGATGTCCCATGTGATCTCGTCGAACACGGTCAAGAACGTGTTCACGGTCACGAACCGGACGCCGTTCTCGATCAGCCGGCGGGCCAGCAGGCAGCTCTGGCCGAACCGGGACATGCCGTACCGTTCGCGGACCTGCCGGGGCTCTTGCGAAAGGTCGAACGCCGACCGGGCCTGGGGGCTGGTCATCAGGCGGAAGGCCGACTGGAAGTTGTCGTCCAGAAGAGCCGCATCCTCGGTCGACTCGAACAGATCAACGGCGTCGTCGACCAATTCGCGGATCTTGCGGCGGCGATCGAGCCGGACCGTGCCGATCTCCGGGGGAGGCAGGAGGTCGGGAACCCGGAAGTCGGGTTGCGACGGGTCGGCGTTCAGCTCGAACGGGTCGTGCGCCTTGCCTAGGAATCCGCCCGCCTGGCCGTTGGGCATGTTGCCGCCGCCGCGCCCCATCAACTCAGGGAGGACGGCGAACGGCGGCAGGTCGGTCCTCCGGCCCTTGAGATAGCTGACGACGGCCCCCACGTGGGGCGTGTTGACGCCGCCGGAGAACAGGCGCCCGGTCTGGAGCATCTGCCAGCCGGCGTCGTGGACGGCGGCGCCGCCGTGGTGCGCCGACCGGACCAGCGAGATCTTGTCGGCGATCGCCGCGTGCCAGGGGAGGATCTCCGAGAACTGGAATCCGGGGATGGCGGTTTGGATCGGCTTGAACGGACCTCGGATCTCGGCCGGCGCGTCCGGCTTCATGTCCCAAAGGTCCATGTTGCTGGGGGCGCCGAGGTTGAAGATCATGATGCAAGAGCGGTCGTCGTGATCGGGCTTGACCGCCCCGGCGGCCCGCGCGGCCATCAACTGCGGGAGCGAAAACCCGATCCCCCCCAGAGCGCCGACTTGCAGGAAATCGCGGCGGGTCACGCCGCCGCACGTCGCTGCCTGCCCTCTTCCGGTGAAAGTGAGCATGCAACGGTCCCCGCCTCGGACGCATCGGGAAGGCATCGAGGCCGACGGCCCCGCGTACAACCATCCTAACCGTTGAGCAGCCGCGCGTCATGCATCCTTTTTCCGTCCCGTTCCGATCTCTCGCGATTCGAATACGACCCTCGTCATGATCCTTCGGCCGGCCGCTCCGACACCTTGCGCAACGACCTTCGGACGAACGCCACCACCGTCCAGCCGCTGATCATGCCCAGCAAATACGCCGCGATCGCCAGCAACGCGACCGGAGTCGTCGCCTTCCAGGTCCAGAAGGCGACCGTGATCGCGTCGGTGTTCTGCACGGCGAACAGCCCTACCGCGCCCAGAAAGATCAGAAGCAGGATCGCCTGAACGTACCGCATAGCACCCTCGTTTCCACGGCGGGAAGCCGTATCGTCGAGCTGGAATGGTTGGATCCGCTACAGGCGGTTCCGTCACGAAGACCCGCAAGATTCGGGCCGCACGCTATCGTGGCGTCCGCTTCGTCGCGTGTCGAATAATTGTTGAAGAAATCCAGCGGATCGGATACGCTGCATTCGCGCGGAGCACGAATTCGATCTCGATCGAGGTGGTCAGAATGCGGGTACTCATCTTCAGCTTGGCGGCCTTGACCGGGGCGAGTCTCCTTTGTGGGACTTCGGCCTCGGCCGCTGATCCGTCGGCCGGGGTCACTTTCGAGCGGGACGTCGAGCCGATCTTGACCCGGGCGGGGTGCAACGCCGGCGCCTGCCACGGCAAGGCGAGCGGTCAGAACGGTTTCAGACTGTCGCTTCTGGGCTTCGATCCCGAATTCGACCACATCGCCATCGCCCGCGACGCCGGGGGACGGCGCATTCTTCAATCCTTCCCCGACCAAAGCCTGATCCTCCAGAAGGCCACGGCCGCGACGCCGCACGGCGGCGGACGGCGGATCGACCCCTCGGGGCCGTTCTATGAGACGCTCCGCCGTTGGATCGTCGCCGGCCTCCCCCGGACCCCGGCCGACGCGCCCAAGCTGGCGAGCGTGGTCGTCGAGCCGGAGGAACGAACGCTGGGGCGCGGCGAGGCGTTCGAGCTGCGGGTCACGGCCCGATTCTCGGACGGGTCGACGGAGGACGTGACCCACCTGGCCGCGTACGGCTCCAGCGAATCGACGATTGTCGCGGTCGACGACGACGGCCGGGTCAAGGCGGGGGCGTTCGCGGGCGAGGCGACGATCTCGGCGCGCTACGAGGGGGTCTTCGCCAACTGCGACGTCTCCATCCCCCTGCCGGGCGAGGTCCCCGCGGCCCTCTACGAGGCGCTTCCCCGATCCAACTTCATCGACGACCACGTCTGGGCGAAGCTCAAGAAGCTGGGGCTGACCCCGTCCGGCCCCTCGGGCGATTCCACGTTCCTGCGACGCGCGTACCTCGACGTCATCGGCCGCCTGCCGACGCCCGACGAGGTTCGAGAGTTTCTCGGGGATTCCTCGGCCGACAAGCGCGCCCGGCTCGTCGACCGCTTGCTCGACCGGCCCGAATACGCCGACCACTGGGCGGCGAAGTGGATGGACCTGTTGCGGCCGAACCCCTATCGAGTCGGGATCAAGGCGGTCTTCAATCTGGACGGATGGATCCGCGACGCGTTCCGGCGGAACCTGCCCTACGACCAGTTCGTCCGCGAGATCGTCACGGCGCGTGGCAGCACGTTCGAGGAAGGGCCGGCGACGATTTTCCGGGACCGTCGCGAGCCGATCGAGATCGCGCCGATGGTCAGTCAATTGTTCCTGGGCGTCCGGCTCGACTGCGCCAAGTGCCATCAACACCCGTTCGAGTCGTGGGGGCAGGGACAATTCTATGAATTCGCGGCCTTCTTCGCCCGGGTGGGCCGCAAGGGGACCGGCCTCTCGCCGCCGATCTCCGGAAGCGAGGAAATCGTCTTCAACGCCAAATCCGGCGAGGTCAGGCATCCGCTCACCGACGAGGTTCTGCCCCCCAAGCCTCTCTTCGGCTCGGCGCCCCTGGACGCCGACCCCGACGCCGACCCTCGCGAGGCGCTTGCGCGGTGGATGACCGCTTCGGATAATCCGTATTTTCCGAAAGTGATGGCCAACCGCGTCTGGGCCGACCTGATGGGCCGAGGGATCGTCGACCCGGTGGACGACCTCCGGGCGACCAACCCGCCCAGCAACGGTCCTCTGCTCGACGCCCTCGCCGACGACTTCCGAACCCACGGATACGACGTCAAGCACCTGATCAGAACCATCATGACGTCGACCGTCTACGGGCTCAGCTCCGAGCCCAACGACCGCAACATCGCCGACACGCGCAACTTCTCGCGCTATTACCGCCAGCGGCTTCGGGCCGAAACCCTCCTGGACGCGATCAGCGACGTCGCCGACGTTCCCAACGTCTTCGACGCCGCCCCCCCGCGGAGCCGCTCCACGGCGATCTGGACGACGCGGGTCCCCTCGCTGTTCCTCGACACGTTCGGCCGGCCCGACCCGAACCAGGACCCTCCCTGCGAGCGGACCGGCGACACGGCCGTCGTCCAGGCCCTCCACCTGATGAACGCGCCCGACGTCCAGGCGAAACTCGCGTCCGACGCGGGCCGAGTCGCGGCGCTCGCCAAGGGGGACAAGCCCCCCCGGGAGATCGTCGACGAACTTTATCTGCTCGCGTACAGCCGGCATCCGTCCGATGAAGAAACGAGCGTCTGCGAGGCGCTGTTCCAAGAAGCAGGAAGCGATCGCCGAACAGTCGTCGAGGACGTCCTCTGGGCCCTGCTGAACGCCCCCGAATTCGTGTTCAAGGACTGACCGATGGAACGGTCCTTCCGAACCCCGCCCTCCAAACCACGCCCCTCCTGACAAAGGCGAGCCTCATGGCGATCTTCAAGAACTGCGAGTCCACGACCCGACGCGACTGCCTCCGCCTCGGCCTTGGCGCCCTGATGGGGGGAGGGTTGATCGACGCCTTGCGAGCCCGAGGAGAGGCGGCGATCCCCGGCGCGCGGCCGACTTCCTGCATCCTGATCTGGATGGACGGCGGCCCCAGCCATTACGAGACCTTCGACCCC
>CALCIC010000332.1 GCA_937907405.1 uncultured Isosphaeraceae bacterium
AGGGCGAACGGTCGAGTCCCAGCGGCGAACTGCGCAACCCATCAGGAAACCGCTCCAGATTGCGCCTCCAAGCAGTGCATTCGGTATCGCTTTTCATCGATAACGTCACTATCATCGCCGGAACAATGCACTCTTGTCTTTAGACGGAGTCGTCGGATGAGCTCTGCAACCGATCCTGAACGTCGAACAGGCGCGATTCCCTCACAGGGAATGCCTCTCTACTCCGTCCAAGCCCTGACGGAGGTTTTCGTCTGCCCATCTTGCCGCGGCGAGTTGCAGGCCGACGCGCAGGGCCCAAGGTGCCCGAAGTGTTCGACCCGGGGCCGGCTCCTCGCCGGGAGTCTGGTCGATTTCCTGGGGGGCGACGATTCCCATGCTCAAGCCATCCTTGGGTGGCGGGAGGATCAGGTCCCCAGCCTTGAAGACGCGGTAACACAAGCAACGAAGAGCATGGAGGCCGATCCGCGGGCCCCAGTTGCTTTGTCGCTCGAACAGGCCGCGCTGCTTCGGGACCTGGACCTGCTTGGACCCGACGGCCGGCTCACCCCCCTGGGGAGAACGGTCGGTTACAACTCATCGGAATTCCGCTGGCAATCCAATTACGACCCGCTCGAAGGCCTGGCGACCACTCCCGAGCTGACGCCCGAGTCGCGAGTGCTGGACCTGGGAGGCGGCTCGGGCCAGACCCTGCGGCGGCTCTTCCCCGAACCAAAGGGTACGGTGGTCTGCCTGGATCCCAACCCGGACGTCCTCGCCTACGGCGTCAAGCTGTTCTCGACTTACGGTTTAAATGCATTGTTTTGCCGAGGGTCGGCGCATAGTCTACCATTCCGGGACGATTACTTCGACCACATCATCTGCCGATGTGTGATCAATTACGTCCACCAGAAGCGGGCGCTAAAGGAAGCCTTTCGGGTCCTGCGCCCTGGCGGTTGGATGTTTCTGCGTCTTGAGAACATCTACTGGGACTTTAATACTTTGCCCCAAGCTCGAGACCTGCTCAACCTCGCTTTTCGATTACGCTTACTGTTCTGGGGTCTGATTCACTCGGGCCTGGGCTGCCAGCCTACGCCGGGCGGCAAGATCGCGGGCTTTCGGGCGTACGTTTCGCCGCGGCGTTTCCGCAGGATCCTCGCGAGCCTGGATGCTCAGATCGTGCGGTACGAGCCCAGCCGTCGCGGTCCCCAATACCGGGGGCACGGGACCCAGGACGTCGCCCTCTGCATTCGTAGACCCGTCGAAGCCTTGCACGACCTCGCGGTTCCGGACTTCCAATAAATACGGTAGTCGGTGTGATTCTTCGATGATTCTCCAAACGGCCGGCCGACGGGCCGTCGAAGCGTCCGGCAAGCCAGCGACGGCTATCATCCATCTGCATACAAAAGGGCCAAAAGGGTCTGATGTATGAACGTCAACGGGCCGACTGTCTCCGTCTTCGTCTTGATATGCTGTGTCGCCTGCATTCTCTTTCGGGTGATTTACGGTCGCGGGTACGATCGCTGGATTCCATCCTATCTACGAAGGGCCGCGATGCGCCGGACCTCGGCGAGCCGCCCCCGGGAGATCCACGTCCTCCTCTGCATCGCGGATCATTTCGAGCCCGGACATGGCGGGGCGACCGGGGAGGCGGCCCTGGCCCGCGTGAACACGTGGGTTCGCGAATATCCCGCGCGGTTCGGGGCGTTCCAGGACAGTGACGGTCGTTCGCCCCGCCACACGTTTTTTTATCCGATCGAGATGTATGTTCCGGAGCATCTGGACCTCCTGGCGACGCTCTGTCGCGCGGGCCATGGCGAGGTCGAGCTCCACCTCCACCACGACGACGACACCGCCGAGAACCTTCGGGCCACGTTGCTCGGGGCCGTCGACGAATTGAGAACCGCCCACGGCGTCTTCGCATCCTCACGTAGAGACGGCCGCGCCGCCTACGCCTTCGTCCACGGCAACTGGGCCCTGGACAACTCAAGGCCCGACGGCAAGTGGTGCGGCGTGAACAACGAGCTCGACGTCCTTCGAGAAACGGGGTGTTACGCCGATTTCACCTTCCCCTCGGCCCCCAGCAGGACCCAGCCTCGCAAGATCAACAGCATCTATTACGCCGTTGACGACCCCGAGCGTCCCCGATCGCACGACCACGGCCTCGACGTCGGCGCCGGACGTCCGCCCGCCGACAGCCTGATGATCATCCAGGGCCCGCTCCTCCTGGACTGGAAACGCCGCCGGTGGGGGCTCGTCCCCGGCACCGAGAACGGTTGCTTGCAGTCCAGCCAACCCCCTCACATCGATCGACTGGAACTCTGGCTGAAGGCCGGGGTGCGGGTCCCCGCGCGGCCCGACTGGTTCTTCGTCAAGCTCCACGCGCACGGAGCGCCCGAGGAGAGCCATGAGGCGCTCCTCGGGGCGCCGATGGTCCAGTTCCACCAGGCGCTGGCGAATCGCTCGCTCCGCGATCCCGCCTTCCACTACCACTACGTCACGGCCCGCGAGATGTACAACCTCGCCAAGGCCGCCGAAGCCGGATGGACCGGCTCGGTCGCGGAGGCGCTGGACTACCAACTGGTCTGGCAACCTCAGCCATGCGGCGATTCCGTCCCCGCGTCACGTTGATGAGGAGGCGTCTTACCGAAGCTCGACGCCCCCCAGACCTTGCCCGTCGCCAGGATCCGCCAGAGCGTCCCGACTCCCTTCGAAGAGAATCGGATCGATCCATTCATGCGTCCCGTCCTGGTTCGTTCATCCCGCATCGTTGTCCGAGGCGAGCCTCAGGAGACCCGGCGCCGACACCAAGGAACTCGACCCGCGGCTTCGCGGGAGCAGACTCTTGAGCACGACGGTTCCAGTGGTGACGGGAACGGCGCTGGCCGGTGGGTTTGTACGGGCGCGGAAGCTCCGCGCCGACGACTTCGATCCTGACGGCATGCTCGAAGTCGTCTTGCCGTCGATCGGCGAGAGATCGGAAGAGCACACGTCTGAACTCCAGTCACCTTGTAATCTCGT
>CALCIC010000333.1 GCA_937907405.1 uncultured Isosphaeraceae bacterium
TCTGATTCGCCGGCCAGCCGCCTGAGAATCGGCCGTCCTTGACCGTGACCCCTTCCTGCGTGCCGAGGTTGCACATCATCGGCACCTTGAGGGCCGCGTCGGGAAGCGAGTGGGCCTTGACCGCGGTCTGCTTCGAATTCGCCTTCAACAGCGGGACGCCCGACCGGAGCCAGGCGGCCGCGACGCGGTCGGGGTGCAGCAGCGCCATGCCTCCCGCCCAGTGCCCGCCGCCGCTGTGCCCCCAGAGAGCCCAGGGGACTTGCGCCAGCTCGGGACGCCCCGACTTCGCCCCCAGGTCGACCAGCGCCTTCTGGAACGCCGCGTCCGAACCGTTGCGCGGGTCGCACCACATCTGGCAGTCGGCCTTCTCGGGCTGCTCGTAGGCGGGGGCCAGCAACGCGCAATCATGCTTTTTCGCGAGCGCCTGCCAGTGGAGGTCGTAGGCCCCCGTGAGCCCGGACTTGCACGAACCCTCGCCGCAGCCGTGCTGATGCACGACCACCCCCCGCACGGTCTTGAGGCCGGGGGGGATCCAGATCGTGTAGTTGACCCCGAACACCAGCGCGCCGGGCGTCGTCGAGGGCTCGTAGCGCGCCCGGTAATAAGGGGGATCGGCCGGCGGGTACACGTCGTACGGCGCCTGCTGGCCGTGGACCGCGCCGTCGGAGGCGCCCAGGATCAGCAACAGGAAGGCGAGCGCGGACGCCGGGCGGCGGGTTGGGCGAAGGCTCATGGCGATGGTTCCGGGACGGTCTTGACGTGTAAAGCGGAATCACGTGCGAGTTCAACGATGCGATGAGGATCGTGGTCACGGGTTCGTCAGGTTCGGGGCCCAGAGGCCGGGCAGGAGCGCGGGGGTTTTTCCGGAAGGGGGGAAGGTCCCCTTCGCGGCCTCGCGGAGCTGGGCCGAGAGTCGTTCGACGGTCCCCGCGAGGGCCGGGTCGGCGGCCAGGTTGGTGATCTCGCGGGGGTCGGCGTCGTGGTCGTACAACTCGCGGCCCTTGCGGCCCTCGTCCCACTCGGTGTATCGCCAGCGGGGCGTCCGCAGGCTGTAGCCGAAGAACCGAGAGCCCTTGCCGCCGCGCGAGACCTGGGTGACCGCCCAGCCTCGGCCGGCGGTCGACGCGTCGTTCAGCATGGGGACGAGGCTCTGCCCTTGCAGGTTCGCGGGGGCCTTCACGCCGCAAAGCTCGGCGAGCGTCGGATACAGATCGACGTGGCTGACCGGGGACCTGGCGACCGTCCCCGGCTTCGCCGCCCCCGGCGCGACGATCAGCAGCGGGACGCGCGCGCACTCCTCGAACAGGCTCCGCTTCTGCCAGAGACCGTGCTCGCCCACGTGGTAGCCGTGGTCGCTGGTGAAGACGATCACCGTGTCGTCGGCCAGCCCCAGGCGGTCGAGCGCGGCCACGACCCGGCCGACCTGCGCGTCCATGAAGCTGATGCTCGCGCGATACGCCTGAAGGCACTGCCGGCGGAGGTCGTCGGTCAGCTTGTCCTCGTCCTTCTTGTAGCTGGCGAGGCCGGCCGGCGGGACGTCGGCCTGGTCCTCCTTCACCCCCTGGACGACCGGCATGTCCTTTTCGGGATAGAGGTCGAAATAGGCCTTCGGCGCGACGTACGGCGTGTGCGGCCGGAAGAACCCCACGGCCAGGAAGAACGGCCGGTCCTTCCGCCGCGCGCAGCGTTCGAGGACCCACTCGGCGTCCTCGGCGTTCAACCCGTCGGTGTGGTGCTGGTCGGCCCTGGGCGACGCATACCAGCTCAGGCTCGCGCCGAAGCTCCCGGGGGTCAGCGAGAAGATCCGCGGCTGCTCCTCCAGGCGGTCGACGCCCGCCGGGTTCGATTCCAGCTCCCACGACCCGGGGTCGTCGTGCCCGTTGGTGCCGATCGAATTGGGGACGTTGTAGTGATACAGCTTGCCGATCCTCGCGGCGAAGTAGCCCGACCGGCGGAACGCCTGCGGCAGACTCACGTGCGACGGGATCGTCTGTCGAAATATCTGCGAATTTTCCAAGATGCCGGTGCTGTTGGGATGAAGACCGGTCAGCAGCGAGTTCCGGCTCGGTCCGCAGAGCGGGTACGCGCAGTACGCCCGCTCGAAGAGCACCCCGCGCGCCGCCAGGCGGTCGACGTTCGGCGTCTTCGCGAGCGGGTCGCCGTAGCAGCCGAACAGGTTGTTGAGGTCGTCGGCGATCAGGAACAGCACGTTCGGCCGCCTCGGTTTCGCGGCGGGGGCGTCGTCCAAGGCCTCGGCCGCGCCGCCGAACAGACAGAACAGGACGATCGCGACGATTGGGCGACGGTGCATGGGCGAGGTCCTCGAACGACGGCGGAGAGACCGGTGGAACGGGCGTCGCATCCAGGGATAACCGATGCCGGACCGTCAATCAATCGGGCGTCGACTTCGAGGAATCCTCGTCTGGATCGCCAACGAATCCAGGGCCGAACTCCCTCCTCACCTCGTGGGATGCTTGATTATCAGCACGACGCGCCAGCAAGGGATCAACATGCGTGGGCTGCAATGAGCCCCGCGGACTTCCCCGGGCGAACCCTCGCTCGCGCGTTTTGATGTTGCGCCGTTTGCGTTGAGATCACATGAGAAGCGAGGGCCGAATTCCCTTCTCCCCCCGGGAGAAGGTGCCCGAAGGGCGGATGAGGGTCGTCGGATTCATCACGGATTCGGATTCTCGCGAGACCGATCCCGAAGCCCCACGACCCTCATC
>CALCIC010000334.1 GCA_937907405.1 uncultured Isosphaeraceae bacterium
CCACAGGGCGAACGGTCGAGGCCCAGCGGCGAACCGCGCAACCCATCAGGAAACCACTCTAGTCGTCGACTCCGGGCACGGGGATCGGTGGTTCACCGCTGTCGGGCAGGAAGACGGGGGCGTCGTCGCGGAGGCGGCGGGGTTCCGTGGCGATGATCCCCCGGCGCACGGCGCAGCTCAGGCAGATCCTGTCGTCGGCCTGATGCAGGTAGATCTCGCCGTCGACCAGGCGGTGATAGTAATCCTGCTCGGGCTCCATCAGGTGGCAGAAGACGCGGTCGCTGCCGCGCTTGATGCTGATCTGCCAGCCGGATTCGTGGACGTACATCCGCGACGGCTGGCTCGACGAGCCCGGATCGAGGTCCGATGGAGGGGGGGCGGAGGAATACTCGTCGTTGCCGTTCATGGGGCTTCACCGGTTGTGAGGCGGGTCTCGGCGCGTCCCGGATCAGGGACGGGCGACACGTGGAGTCGCCGGCGTGACCGACGGTTTGGAAGAGCACATAGAGATTGTAGACGGTTCGACCCTGGCAGGCGACCCCCGGCGGGCGGGCCCGGCCGTCAATGTCCGGCGACGCGGGCGGGGGTCGAGAGGTGGGCGTGGGGCGGCGAAGGGGCCTCGGCCTCGCCCGACGCCAGGCCGCGCAGCCAGACGCCCGAGACGAATGACAGGTTGGCCGCGATCATCGCCAGGCCGAATTCGGTCAACCCCGGCGAGACGATCGCGATCCCCAGATGCAAGCCCACCGCGCCCAGGATCATCAACGGTCGTGTGAGTCCGATCCAGATCAAGATCGGATAGAGAATCTCAAGCGCCAGGCTGCCGTGCGTCATCACGTTCAGGAGCTTCGGCCAGGCGGCCAGGCTCGTGAAGTCGAGGGACGCGAACTCGCCCGCCGCCATTGTTCCCCAGATCGCCGTTCCGGTCCACCACGACGGCCCCTGAAGCTTCGCCAGCCCCGCCATCCCATAAATGAACGCCAAATGCAGTTGGATCAATCGCAGGCTGATGTTCGCCGCGATCGTGGGCCGAGGGCCGCCGGGCGTCGCCGTCGTCCCGCGCAATCGACGGAGGAACCGATCGACCGACAGCGACTGGCCGCTCGCGCCGCAAACCGCCAGATACAGCGTCAGCAGGGAGAGGACCTGGTCGAATCCGAAGAGGGCGAACGGCGCACGGCGGACGGTCGAGACGACGATCACCCAGGCGAGAACGGCGGTCGACCTGCTGAACAGTCCCACGGTGAAGAGACCGAGGACGACGAGGCAGGCGAGCCAGACCGATCGGAGCAACGCGTCAGGGACGAAGAACCAGAACGACCAGGCGAACGGCGGCATCGCCTGGCGGATCGACTCGGCGTCGGCCCAGCCTTGCGAGCCGAGGTACGCATGGAGATCGAGCCCGATCACGAACAGGCTCCAGAACGCCAGCAGGCCGACGGCGACCCGGATCAGCCCGAGGGCCGTCGGGTCGGCCGGGCGGAAGAAGAACCGCGACCAGCCGTCGCGGACGGCGGCCGACAAGTTCGACAGATAGTCCCACGCATCGTTTACAAGCCGTCGCAAGGGAAGTCTCCGATCCATCGGGGGGTGGTCAGAAGCGACTCGTCGAAGAGGTCGAATCGGCCTCGGCTCGGCCGCTCCAGGTGCTCTAGAACCCGCCTGGGGTCCGGGATCAGATGTTGCTGAACGTGGAGCGTGACGCTCTTGCAGCCGGGGCGCGTCTGGCACAGATGCCGCGCGTACGATCGCGCCAGCGGGGATTCGCCATGCTCGGTCCCGGACCTTCGCCGTTCTCCTTGAACGCTTGCAAACAGGGCGTTGGCCACGGCCAGTTGCCGCTGCCGACGCATCGGCGGGCCGGCGACCTCGCGGGCGGGAATCCGGATCGACTCGTCGGGGCGGCCGTCGCCGTACGACAGGGTCGCCAGCACGATGGGCGTGGGCGGAGGCTCGGCGTAATACCGATAGGCGTAACCCTGGTCCATCAGTCCGTGATACCAGGTGAAAGCGTCGGCGACGGTTCGCTCCAGATCCGACGACGGCGGCACGCCCAGCGCGCCAGAGACGACCGCCGCGATGTGCAGGGCGATCAAGGCCGTCGCGACCCCCTTCGCCCACCCCGGCCAGCTCGTATCGGATTCGAGATCGGCGACGAGCCCCCCACCCTCCGCGTCGGCCTCGAACCGCCGACCGCGCTCACCGCTCGTCCCGCGCATGCTCGGTTTTCTCGCCACGGCTCCCTCCTCGGCGGTTTTGGTGCAAATGGCGCGATAATCGCCGGTCTGGCATCTCACCCAAGCGTCAAAGGTACCCCTAATCGCAAGCCCAGCCAATCGCGAATCCGCAGGGAGCCGCGCGACCCGCATAAATCGCACGGCTATTTTATCCAGTCGGCGGCATTGATCTATTTTGCCAAGGGCTGGTTGTGCTGTCCGGATTCACTGAGTAGAATTTGAGCTGTCTGAGCAGAGATTGTGGATCAGGGCGAGACAGCGGACCGCGAGGCGTGCGTGAGCTCTGCGGCGCGTCGAGCGTGGGGTGGTTGATTTTCTTCTGATTTTGCAACGGGAGTCATGACATGCATGGAACGGTTGTGATGCTGATGGCCATGAGTGGGCTGGGCTGTCACTTCAAGCACGCGGACGTGACCTACACGCCTTCGTGCTACAGCGGTTCGAGCTGCTACAGCGGCTGCTACGATTCGGGCTACACGTCGGTCGTCGAGCCGTCCTGCTACAGCTCGTGCTATTCGAGCTGCTACAGCGGTTGCTACAGCGGCTGCTACTCGACCACCGACTGGGGCTGCTACGGCGGCGGCCACGGCCACGGGTTCGGCGGCCGCATCGGCCACGGCC
>CALCIC010000335.1 GCA_937907405.1 uncultured Isosphaeraceae bacterium
CGGAGGACCGCGAAACCGGCGCGAACGAACCCAATCCTGAAACCGCGGCGAGCACCAATCGCAGTCGGCGCGTTCGGTAAAACCGGCCGGAACGAAATGACGTAGACTCTTGGACTGCCGAAGGAATACGTTACAATAGTTCGAGTCTCATTCTGACGTCGACGGCCGGCCCGCGTGCGTCGCCGATTCGGGTTTTCCTTTCCGTAAACTTCCCGATTCGACGAATCAGTTCAACCTGAAATCGGCTGCGGGCGAAGCGCAACGGCCATTGATGGTCGATAGATCAAGTGACGGCCGCCGACTGGGTCGAGATCGCGAGAGCGAAAGCCGATTTTTGGTGATTTCAGGCAACGGAGGGCGTCGTTCGCGGCTCCTTCAGAGGAAATCGCCAGCCGAAATTCGCATGCGGATTCTTCACAACCGCGGGTTCGGTCATAATCTCGCGGCATCGGCAGTTTTCGACCGTGGTGCGTGAACGCTGGCTCCCATCGTTGTTGACCGAGAAGGTCGGGACGGTTTTCATGAAGGTTCAGCTCATCGTCGTCCAGGGTAAGCCCGAAGGGAAGGTCATCCCCTTGACCGGCCCGACATTCAAGATCGGCCGCGGCGAGACCTGCCATCTCAGGCCGAACAGCGAGCAGGTCAGTCGAGAACACGCCGAGTTCACGATCAGCGGCGACGTCGTCACGGTCGGCGACCTGGGCAGCCGCAACGGCACGCTCGTCAACGGCAAGGCGCTGACGACGGAGACCTGCCAGCTCAAGGATCGCGACCTCGTCCAGGTCGGCCCGCTCACGTTCGCGGTCTCGATCGAGAAAACCGCCCCTGGAGCGACCGCCGCCCCGACGAAGGCCGCCCCGGCGGCCAAGGCTCCGAGCCCGGCCGCGGCCGCGACGCCGTCGAAGGGGGCGAAACCGGCGGCGGCCGCGGCGTCGACTCCCGCCCCGCAGGCCAAGGCGGCTCCTGAAGACGTTTCGAACGACGAGATCGATTCGTGGCTGTTTGGTGAAGGGGTCGGGACCGCGCCCGACCAACCCGCGACCGTTTATGGCGGCGACACCATCACCATCGCCGCCTTCAAGGACGGCGCCACGGACGCGCCCGCCCCGGTCAAGCCCCCCTCGGCCGCCAGCGACGACGAGTACGAACGCCAGGATGAGGAGGAAGAAGAAGAGGCCGTCGCCAAGAACGACGATGAAGTCGTGTTCGACAAACTGGACGACGACGACGACGCGGAAGCCGATGGAGACGACGACGAGGAGGACGAGGCCCCGCTCGAAGACGAGTTCGTGGACGAATCGAATCCGTTCTACGCCGCCAAAAAGGCCCAGAAGGAACTGGAAAAAGGGGGAGCCAAGCCGACCGGCGGGGGCGCCAACCAGCAGTTCAAGGAAACCAGCCACGCCGCCAAAGAGATCCTTCGGGAGCTCCGGGAGATGAAAAAATCCTCGAAGTAGAGCCGCGCCGAACCTCGCGTCCTAATCCGCCTCTCGATTCATCCCCGGGTCGTATGCCTTCCGTATGTCCAGCCAAGACGCCGTCGCTCGGGAATTGTTGTTCGAGGAGGCCCATGAGGGGCTCGGCTCGCTGATCGATCGACTCGAAAGCGTGGTCGTCGGCCAGCGGCCGCTGCTGGAAAAGTTGATCGTCGCGCTGCTCGCCGGCGGCCACGTCCTGGTGGAGGGCGTTCCGGGACTGGCCAAGACCCGGGCCGTCCGGGCGCTGTCGAAGGCGCTCGACCTCCCGTTCCGGCGGATCCAGTTCACCCCCGACCTCTTGCCGGCCGACCTGACCGGCACCCAGATCTACCGGCCCGCGACCGGCGAATTCGACGTCCGGCCCGGCCCGGTCGTCACCAGCGTCCTTCTGGCCGACGAGATCAACCGGGCGCCGGCGAAGGTCCAAAGCGCCCTCCTGGAAGCGATGCAGGAAGGGCAGATCACCGTCGGCGACGAGACGATCATCCTGCCCGAGACCTTCTGGGTCCTCGCCACCCAGAACCCGATCGAGCACGAGGGGACCTACCCCTTGCCCGAGGCTCAGCTCGACCGATTCATCATGAAAGTACTCGTCGACTATCCGGCGCGCGACGCCGAGTTGGCGATGCTCGAACTGCCGAGCGTGGCCGAGTCCTCTCGCGACGAGTCGCGGCCCGACGACGAGCCCCCCCTGTTCAACCCCGACGACGTGCTGCGGTTCCGTCGGCTGACGGCCTCGGTGCAGACCGCGACGGCCGTCAAGGAGTACGTGGTCGACCTGGTCCGGGCGACCCGCGACCCCGAGGCGTACGGGTTGGGCCTCGCCCCCCTGATCGAGCTGGGGGCGAGCCCCAGGGCGACCATCGCCCTGGTCCGCGCCGCCCGCGCGCACGCCCTCCTGGCCCGCCGCGACTACGTGACGCCGCACGATGTCAAATCGCTGGCCCGCGACGTCCTCCGCCACCGGATCATGATCAGCTACGAGGCCGACGCCGAGGGCCTGTCGGTCGACGACGTGCTCATGCGCATTCTGGACCACATCCCGGTCCCTTGATGGAACCGACGCCGATGTTCGAGCGCCCCGGACCCGATCATTTCCAGGGCCACCAGGCGAGATAGGCTTCCCAGACCCGGTCGAGCGCCAGGGCGGCCCCGGCCCGGATCTTGAAGTCGGCCAGGGGAGACGCCTCGGTGACCTCGGGGTTGATCTCGACCGTGGTCCCGCCCGCGGCTCGGGCGGCCCGCAGCGGGGCCACGACGTACTCGAAGAGGCTGCTGGTCCCAATGCTGAACACCAGGTCGAACCCCCGGCCGACCTCGGCTTCCAGCCGGCGGATCTTGGCCTCGGGCACATGCTCTCCGAACAGAACGACGTTCGGTCGAAGCACCCCGCCGCAGTCGGGGCAAAGGGGCGGCAGGCCCAGCCCGGAGTAGTCGACCACGCGCTCTCGGAACCGGCACCGCATGCAGCGCAGGTTGTGGAGGTCGCCGTGGAGGTCGATCACATGGCGCGAGCCCGCGGCCTGGTGAAGACCGTCGACGTTCTGAGTCAGCACCCAGACCGCGTCGAAATACCCTTGCATCTCGGCCAGCACGCGATGCCCGCGATTCGGACGGGCGCCTCGGCCCGCCCGCTCGACCTCAAGAAGGTGATGCCAGGCGACCTCGGGCCTGGAGGAGAGCATCGGCCCGGAGAGGGCCTCCTCGATCGCATGACCGTGGCTGGTCCTCCGTTCGGCTTCATAGAGCCCGTTCTCGCCCCGGTAGGTCGGCAGCCCGGAATCCACCGACATCCCCGCGCCCGTGATCGCCAGCACCCGACGCGCGCGGCCGAGCCGTTGCGCGACGCCCTGGACGGCCTGCGCGTCGTCGTCGGAAAGCTCCGCGTCGGGTCGGTCGGAGCGTGCGGGCTCCATCCGTTTCGTCCGTTCCTTGCATGAGGGAGGGAGTCGCGTCGTCGTCCACCAACCAGGAGTATCGCGCGCGCCCGACTCCACCGCCAGCCCGCCAGGCGTCGACCGCGGAGGCTCAGAGGCTTAACTCGACTGCTTGTAGAAGAACGGGGCCCCCGACCAACTCCAATGGTCTCTCGGCTTGTGATGGTTCCAGCGATGGGCCTCGCTGGCGACGCAAGGCAGATGGATCAGAAACCCGAGCACGACCAGGCTCGCGAGCAACCCCGCTCCGGTCCGGCGCCTCAGCAGCACGGCCACGGCGGGCGTCGCCAGGAGGGCGAGCAGCGGCACGACGTCGGTCGCCAGCCGCGAACCGTAGCTGTAGCCGCCGGGCCAGTCCCACCACGCCGAGATCAGAATCACGTGCAGCACGATCGCGACGACGCAGAAGCCCACCCAGCCCTTCGGCCCGGCCACGAGTTCCGGCGCGCGGCGAAGCCTCGGCCATGCGAGCGCGGCGGCCGCGGCCAGCACGGCCCAGGGCTGATAGACGAAAACGCCGCGGCCGGGACTGAACAAAACCCCCAGCGTCGGCCACAGCCTGAAGAACGACCAGAGGTCCGCCGAGACGTTCGTGTTGACCGTGGCCGGCCCGAGATGGCTTCGATAGATGAATTCATGGTAGACGACCCAGGGGATCAGCCCCAGCGCCCCGGCGACCCCGACGAGCAGCCCCCGGCGCGGGGATCGCACAAGCACCCAGAGGCCGAAGACCGCCACCAGAAGCCCCGCCGTCGGGCGGCAGGCGAGCATCTGCGCGAGCGCGAAGCCCTGGAACAGCGACCCGCGCCAACCGGGCTTGCCGCAAGCGGCGAACTCGACGAGCAGCGCCGCCAGGAGCCAGGTGACGACGCCCCCGTGTTGCCAGAGCCCAAGCCCGACCGTCGTGAACAGGCTGCTGCCGCTGGCCAGGAACAGCGTCGACGCCACGGCGGCCGTCGCCGAGCCAAGCCGGGCCGACGTCAGGAAGAACAGACTGAGCGCCAGCGCTGCGACCGTTGCGGCGGAGACCTTCTCAAGATACTGCAAGGTCCGGAGCGAACCGAGGTCCGCGCCCAACAGCCGCGCCGGAGCGACCGTCGCCAGCGCAAACGGAACCATGCCCGCCTGGAACGTCGAGACGACCCTGCCGTCGACCTCCTGAAAGCAGTAGCAGAACGTCCCGTCGCGCTGGTAAAGCAAGGGTGGGTTGAGACCGTCGAACTCGCGGAGGTCGAAGTCGCCGTCGCGGATCAGGCTGACAGCGGTGGGGACGACCGGACGGGTGTCGTACGTCCCCAGCGCACCGTGTTGCGTCACATCGCAGACGAAAAATGGAACCGCCACGAACGCCAGGGCCGACCGCCAGGGGATCGGCCCCTCTCCTCGTGCGTAAGCTTCCGTCCGCCGCCAGGCATCCTCGGCCCAGGCTCCGACGCGGCGACGGTAGGCCGGGCTCGCCAGCAACCGTCCGGCGGGTATCACCAGACCCAGCAGCGGGCCGTATCGCGCGTTCGAACCGGCCCGAAAGCAAACGGCCACGCCCAGCGCCGCCGCCGCGACGCCAAGGAAGTCGAGGAAGGACGTGAACTTCCGCCGCCTCGATTCGACGACGGGGAGATACCGCGCCGAGGGCTGAGCTCGACCGACACGGGAGCGACGATCGACGTCCTTCGAGGGCATCCCTGCCTCTCCTTCCCGCCATCAGAGCGGCGGCTCGCACCGGGGTCAACTGTTCATGGTGGTTATCGCCCTTTCCATCAATTCGATTCACCTGGATTGATCGCGACAAAAATCTGAAATTCCGCTAATCCGGTTTCGTCACGGCATGAGGATTTTTCGGGCTCGATCGGCCGACCGGCTGCGGGCCCCGTCGAGGAGGACGCGACGAACCTCGTCGGTGAGCTCGTCGGGACGGACGCGGCCGGATTCGACGGCGTCGAGCAACTTCGTCCGTCGGGCGTCGTCGCGAGCGAGAGCGGCGACGGCGAATTTGCGGTTGGCGGGAGTGAGCCCGCCCAGGGCGGAGACGAGCGCGTCCGCGGCCTGGGTCGCATCGACGTCACTCAATGCACTCACCGCTCCTTGTTGCAGCTCGGCGTCGACCTTGTCGGAAAGGTAGCCGGCGATCTGCTCGCCCCGCTTGCTCCAGGGCTCGACGCCCAGCATGCGGAGGGCGTCGTAACGGGTCCCCTTGGAGACCGATTCGGCGTCTGCCATCGTCGCCGCCAGCTCAAGCGCCCGTCGCCACCGGGCGGCCAGGTTCGGGGAGTCGCCGACGACTTCCTTGAATCGAGGCGCGGGGTACGTGTCGCCCAGGCTGACGCCGTTGATGAGGCCGCCTCCGATCACGACGGCGCGCCAATCGTCCAGCTTGGCGGCGTCGGCGGACGGCAAGGAGACGTCGAGGAGGCGACGAAGCTCGGCCGCGTCGTTGCGACGGCCGGCGGCGATCGCGACCTGCCAGATCCACGGAATGCGCCGGTACTCTTCCTTGGAATCGTCCCCCAGGCCGTCGGCGAGGGCGGCGATCAACTCGGCCGATCGTTCGGGACGACCTTCGATGAGCGCCTTGCGGTCGGCGGCGGTCGTCTTGGGGTCGAGGATCGCGCGGGCGATGGACTCGACCGAGTCCCCCTTGGCCTCGTCGGCGGCCGGCGCCTGGGTCGGGGTCACCTCGCCGGGGGTCAGGACGATCGCCCGAACGTCGGCCAAAGCGGTCTGGATCGGGCCGGCGGACCGGAGTTCGATTCGATGCTTCCCCTTGTGGAACACCTTCTCGGCGACGGACTTGGTCTTGTAGTTGGCCCAGCCGCCGGTGCCGGCGATCTCGCCGCGCACCGCCACGCCGTCGAGTTGAAGCGTGTAGGCGTTGCCGGCCGCTTCGTCGTCGCAGGCCCAGTCGAGCGACACGGTGAACATCGATCCATAATCGACATCGAAGGTCCAGGCCGCGTGATCGTCGGTCGAATTCCAGTAGCCGAGGTTGCCGAACTGGGACTCGAAGGCGAGGCTCGGCCCGTAGATTTCGGCCGAGGCCGCCGTCAGTCGGACCACCCCGTCATCGGCCTGCTTCACGACCGCCGGATGATTGCCGTCGAGAACCTTGGGACGGGACGAACCTTTCCCCAGGAAGGCGACGAGGTCGGCGACGTCGGACGGCTTGAGGTCGTTCTCCAGCCCCTCGGGCATGAGCGAGCGGCCGGACGAGGCCAGTTCGTCGAGATCGGCCCGGAGGATGACGTCGGTCGCCCCTTCCTGACGCTGCAACGACACTGCGCTCGCGGTCTCGGCGGTGATCAGGCCGTTGAGGACCCGGCCGTCCTTGAGCGCCGCGTTGTAGCTGACGTAGCGGGCGTCGACCTCGCGGTTGGGGTCGAGGATCGCGACCAGGAGCGGCTCGGGAGAGAGGTCGGTGAGCGCCGCGAGATCGGGGCCGACCTCGTGGCCGACGCCGTCGAGCTTGTGGCAGATCGCGCAGGTGCGTTCGAATACGGCCTTGCCCCGGGCCGGATCGCCATGGGCCGTCTTCACCGAGGCGTAGGCGTCGAGCACCGCGTTGCGAGGCCCGATCTTGAGCGCGCCGAAGGCGGCCTCGGCGCGGTTGCGAAGCGCCGGCGGGCCGGTCGACATCAGCCGTTGACGTTGTTCGGCGGCGATCTGAGAGGGGGCCGCGCGGCCGGCCTCGATGGCCGAGAGCAGCACCTCGGCCGACGCCTCGCGGGCGATCAAGGAGTCGAGGGCCGTGGCGCGGAGCGCGGGGCCGAGCTGGTTCAAGCGGTCGACGACGGCCGAGGCCGAGGCCGGATCGCCGAGCCGCGCCAGGGCCCGAAGCGCCGCGACCTGGATCGTGGTCGGCTCGGCGGGGG
>CALCIC010000336.1 GCA_937907405.1 uncultured Isosphaeraceae bacterium
CGCCGCGGGCGAGGCGTAGGGCGACGAGGACGACGAACTCGACGCCGACGCGGTCCCGATCCACCCCGACGCCGTCGAACAGAGCAAAACCGACGGCGTCCCGCCGCTCGAACACGCGCTCCACGACGGCGAGGACTTCGAGCTCTGCTTGACGGTCGCCCCCGATCGGGTCGAGGCTCTACTAGCCTCGCCTCCTCCCGGCGTCCGGCTCTATCGAGTCGGGGAGGTCACGGCGGCGCCGGGCCTCCGCCTCCGCACGGTCGACGGCCGGTCGACGCCGATCGAGCCCCGGGGGTTCGACCATCTGGCGGGGCCGGATCGATGAACATCCTTCGAACGGATTCCGGCCTGCAAATCGACCTCGACGACGAAGCCGAGACCGACCGGCTGGGCCGGGCGATCGCCGAGGCGCTCGCGCCGGACCTCGTCGTCGGCCTGGTCGGGCCCCTGGGCGCGGGCAAGACCCGGCTGTCGCGGGCGATCGCCGAGGCGCTCGGCGTCGACCCGCCGGCGATCGCAAGCCCCACGTTCGTGCTCATCCATGAATACGATGGACGCGTGCCGGTCTACCATTTCGACGTCTACCGCCTGACCGCGCCTGCCGCGTTCGAGGACCTGGGGGCGGCCGATTACTGGAAGGCGGGGGGCGTCTGCCTGATCGAGTGGGCCGACCGCGTCCGCGACCTCTTGCCGGCCGACGCCTGGTGGATCACGATCGAACCCCTCGACGCGACCGGCCGACGCGTCCGCATCGACTTCCCCGACGACGGCGCGTCTCCGGCCGATCGGCTCGAAACGCTCCTGGACCGCGACGACTCGGGGCCTCCCTCGGTTTGACGACCCCGACGCCGCAACCTAGGCTTGGATGCGAACGACTCGACCGCGCATGGGACGGCCCAGACGCGTCGATCCAACATCGTCCCTGGGGAGGCGGTTCATTGAGCGAAACAGCCACGATCCAATTGCTGTCCGAGTCCTCGATCGGCGCGATTTACCAGGACGACCGCGAGCCGTTTTCGCCCGCGCCGGTCTCCAGCTTCGAGGAAGCCGGCCTCAATCACGCGCAGATGGAAAGCCTGACGCTCAAGCTTCTGTTGATCGAGGGACAGGCCGCGGGACGAAGGATCGCCGCGCAACTGGGGCTGCCGTTCGGGCCGTTCCCTGAATTCCTCCGGCTGCTGAAAAACCAACAAATCGTAACCTACTCCAATACGACCGCGGCCAACGACTTCGTGTACTCGCTGACCGACGTCGGCCGGGCGCGGGCGCGGGGCTACGCCGACGAATGCTCGTACGTCGGCGCGGCCCCGGTCCCGTTCGACGCCTACGTGAAGGCCGTCAAGGCCCAGACGATCGTCGCCGAACACCCGCACGAGAGCGACGTCCGCGCGGCGTTCTCCGACCTGGTGCTCTCGGAGTCGGCGGTCCGCAACCTGGGGCCGGCGATCAACTCGGGTCGTGGGCTGTTCCTCTACGGCCCTTCCGGCAACGGCAAGACCAGCATCGCCGAGCGGATCACCCGGTGTTTCGGCTCGACCGTCTGGATTCCCCGGGTGATCCTGGTCGAGGGGCAGATCCTCAAACTGTTCGACCTCGCCAACCACGAGGCCGTCGGATCGACCGAGGGAAGCGGGCTGCTGGGGGACGGCGACCACGACCGCCGTTGGGTGCGGATCCGCCGCCCGACCATCGTCGCGGGGGGCGAGCTGCGGATGGAGGACCTGGAGATCCGGTTCGACCCCATGACCCGCGTCTGCGAGGCCCCGCTCCAACTCAAGAGCAACCTGGGCACCCTCCTGATCGACGACTTCGGCCGCCAGCGGATGCAGCCCGACGAACTGCTCAACCGCTGGATCGTGCCGCTTGAGAGCCGGGTCGACTTCCTCAGCCTGCCGACCGGCAAGAAGTTCCGCGTCCCGTTCGACCAGCTCATCATCTTCTCGACCAACCTGGAGCCCCGCGAGCTGGTCGACGAGGCGTTCCTCCGACGCATCCCCTACAAGATCCACGCCGACGACCCGTCCGAGGAGATGTTCCGGGGCATGATCCGCCAGTTCGGCCCCAGGCTGGGCTTCGGAGACGTCGACGAAGACGCCGTGGATCATCTGATCAACCGCCATTACAAGGAGGTCGGTCGGCCGTTTCGCTGCTGCCAGCCTCGAGACCTTTTGCTTCAGGTCCGCAATTACTGCATCTACAACGACTTGCCGCTTGAGCTGACCCGCGAGTATGTTGATTTCGCGGCGGCCGGCTATTTCACGGTGATGTGAGCCGACCGTCGCGGCATCGAGACTCCCCTTGCAGGCGGCATGCTTCTCGTGGCGACGGCAGAGCGTTCCGATCGATCCGACCTGATGTACGACGTGGCGGTCCTTGGCGCCGGGGCCGCCGGCCTGGTCGCGACGATTCGCGCGGCCGAGTGCGGCGCCCGCGTCGTGCTGGTCGAGAAGAACCGGCGACCGGGGGTGAAGATCCTGATGTCGGGGGGGACCCGGTGCAACATCACCAACGCCCGGGGCCTCCGCCGGCTCGAAGCCGTTTCCGGGCCCGTCGATCCCGCGTTCGACCCCTCCCTGCGCCGGCGGACGCGGGCCATCCAGGACGCGTTCGGATCGGCCGGTTCGTTCATCGGACATGCGCTGCGGAAGTTGGACGTCGACCAGACCGTCCGACTGTTCGAGGCCGAAGGCGTCGCGGTGAAGATCGAGGGGAACGGCAAGGTCTTCCCGGTCTCGGATCGGGCCGTCGACGTCCTGGAGGCCCTGACGCGCCGCCTCGCGCGATCGGGCGCGGAGCTTCGCCTGCTCAGCCCGGCGAAGTCGGTCGAGCGGCGCGAGGCCGCCGGCGGCGGCTTCCGGATCGTCCTGGCCGACGGTTCGATCGAGGCGCGACGGGTGATCCTGGCCGTGGGGGGGAAGTCGTACCCCGGCTGCGGGACGACGGGCGACGGCTACGCGATCGCCAGATCGTTCGGCCATACGTTGATCGACCCCCGCCCCGCCCTGGTTCCGTTGCGGGTCGAGCCGGAATGGCCGGTCTCGCTCAAGGGGCTGACCTTGCCGGACGTCGTCGCATCCGTCCACGGTCCGTCGGGGCCGGCGATCGAGCAGCGTCGCGAGGCGGTCCTGTTCACGCATTTCGGCCTGAGCGGGCCGGCGATCCTCGACGTCAGCCGCGCCGTGGCCCGGCGCGACGGCGCCGACCGGCTCGAACTTCGGATCGACCTGCGTCCCGGCGTGTCGCGTGAAGAGGTCGACGCGCGGCTCCAGGCGGCGGCCCGGCGCGGACGAACCGGCATGGGCTCGATCCTTTCGGCCGAACTGCCCCACCGACTCGCCGACTGCCTGCTCGACGTTTGCGGCGTGCCTCGGACCCGGATCGGGCCGGATCTGTCGCGAGCGGAGCGTCAGCGCCTGGTCCAGAGCCTCAAGGCGCTCGCGCTGCCGATCACCGATACGCTTGGATTCGAGAAGGCCGAGGTCACCAGCGGCGGCGTCCAGCTCGACGAGGTCGACCCCCGGACTCTCGAAAGCCGGCTCGCCCCCGGCTTTCACCTCTGCGGCGAGGTCCTTGATCTCGACGGCCTGATCGGCGGGTACAATTTTCAGGCCGCCTGGAGCACCGGCTGGCTCGCGGGCGAATCGGCGGCGATCGCCGCGAGCGATCCCGCTACCTCCCGCGGCCCCCTCGGCTCATCAGCCGCCGCAGGCGATGGCGCTTGACGAAGACCGCCAGGGTGAAGGCGAGCGCCGTCAGCCCTTGAAGGGCCGCGGACGGCTCTGGAACCGCCTGGGTTTGCACCTGCGGCGGCGTCTGCGTGATCGCTCTCCAATCCGCGACGTCCGGCGTGAGCGGCGTGCTCGCGAGCTGCTCCGGCGTGAAGGACTGAACCGGCAAGGCCGGGCCTCTCATGTGTCCGATCCAGCCATGAACGCGAGGGAGTGAATACTGGGGGCTCTCGGCCGCGGGCTCGCGGTTTTCCAGAATCAGAGCCACGTTGGGATGCCAATGACTGAAGCGGGCCGCGTTGAGCGAGTGGCGAAACTCCAGCATCCGCCACATCGGCGTGTCGGGCAACTGGCCGTCGTGCGCCGCCTGGTACGCCTGCCCGCTGAAGATCGCGCCGGCGTGCTCGATTTCCCATTGAGACGGATGAACGATGAAGCTCATGATGACCCATTAGTTTCAGGTTGGCTCGTTTGTCTCCTACTTCTTGATACGAATCGATCGCTCGCCTGAGACTTGAAGCTAGCTTGAACTCGCCCGTTCATCCG
Organism: uncultured Isosphaeraceae bacterium; assembly: GCA_937907405.1. GTDB lineage: Bacteria > Planctomycetota > Planctomycetia > Isosphaerales > Isosphaeraceae > Paludisphaera. The sequence continues at coordinate 4,275 of CALCIC010000336.1, forward strand.
GCGATCGTTGCGTCCGAGCGACGAACGTGGTCGGGGGCCGACGTTCGCGCGGTTCCGATGCCCGCCGGCAACATGAGCGGCCTCGCGGGCTTGCTCGGAGACGGATGGAAGCGGCCTCGTCCGTGGAAGCCGACGCGCCGCCGTGTGTCGCCCGAGGATTCGCCGACTGGATTCGATCCAGGCCCGGTCCGCCAGCCAGCCAACGAGTGAACGGACCACGTCGCCGCCGAATGTGCGCGAAGCGACACTTGCTCTCACTCGAGCGATGCCAGGAAGTCGACTCGAAGAGATCTCGCCGAGTGGGGAACGGCCGCCGCATCCTGCTAACCGGCGCGTCTGACTTCATGCCTTGGGTTCAGTTCAGCGAATAGCGAACGATCATGAAGAAGTCTCCCTGTGCCGAACTGCTCAAGATTGGGGATTGACCAGCATCGGGTGGAATCTCGAGCTGAAACGTCCCCTTGTTCTTGAGGTCGTTCGACGCCGTATCCCAATCGTTCTGCGTGAGGATTTGGCGGTGATCGCTCACTTGTTCCCCGTAGATCTCCATTCCCGTGATCGCGATCGTCTTGCCCTGAGCGAAATAGGGGAAGAAGTCCCGGCGGACCGTCGCCTTGAACGGGGGGTCTGCTCCCTTCACGAAGGATGACCACTCGGTGGGGAAGTCATGTCGAAGGCTTATGAGCAGTGCCAGGCTCGACGGGGACGGAGCCGCGAACAGCTCCTGGAGGGCCTTGCTCACCTGGCCGGATGGAACGCCCTGGCGCGCCGTGAAACGGATGTGCAGAACGACGTCCGAGATCGTGGCGTGATCGAAGATGGGATAATCCACCGGGAGGTCCAACTTCCACGTGCTCGCTGCGCCGGCGCCCTCGAAGGGCAGGAATTTCTCGTCGCGCAGATTGATCTCGAACATGCCGCCGTCGTTCTGGGCGCCGCTGGTGACGATCGATTGCACCGCCCCGACGTAATCCACGAAGCGGTCGTCCTCTGGACCTTGCCGTAGGTAGTCGCCCACGGGGGACTTCCTCACCGTGCTCCTGAGCAACGAGAGCGTGCAGTTCACACTGGTATAGGGGCCCACGACGGAGGGGATGGTGAGGGAAACGCTCTTGATCCTTCGCATGTAATGTCCAGGGCAATCCAGGTCGTAGAGCCATTCGGGGATCGTGACCTGGCATGAGCCGGTTGATCTGAGCGTCAGCAGGGCGATCGGGTCGAGCTGGCGCAGCGAGACGTGCTTGGTCAGCTCGAGCTCCCGTTTGTTGCTGTCGTGATAGGCCATCTCGAGGCGTTTGACGTCGAGATAGAGGGCCTCGCCGGAGAGCAATCCCTTGCGGCCGCCGTCCCAGTAGTTGAACTTGACGAAGTCCTGGGAGTCGATCTCCGGGCGCATCAGCTCCTGCTTCATGGTCTTCTCGGCGCGGCGGGCGGTGTCGAACGCGAAGCGATAGAACTCGTAATACAGCCGCGACGTTTCTCCGCTGGACCAGATATAGAGATCTTCCTTCGTGAACTTGTCGTTCAGAACCTGGTCGATCTCCTGGGCGTTGGCGACCTGCCGCCTGGCGTTGTAGTACTCGCGTCGAGCGCTCTGCTCGGTCATCAGAGCGGAGATGATCTGGCGTCCGTTCTGCATCATGTCGTGGGCGGCGGAGTTGTAGTTCAGAGTCCAATCATCGGCGCGTCGCTCGTAAGAGGCGGTGCGCGAGGCCATGCCCGCCTGGTCGCGCTCCCAGGCGGCGTTGATGCCTAGAATCTCGCCAGCGATCCGTGCGCCGAGCTGAAGCGCAGTTCCGATCGGGAGCTTAACTGTTGTTCCCATGCCCCAATAATGTAAATCACCATTCGCATCCGGGATTGGCGTAAAGGATGATGCCAATGTGTTCAATTGAGCGGAGGCAAGACCGAGGCCGGCCGCGGTCGGCAGGTGTGTGTTCAACTCAGCGTTCTCATTGACGTTCAGGAACGTGCGGCCCTGGCTGGACGCCCCCGACTGGGTCGCCGGCGACGTATCGCCGACGATCTTGAGCTTGGCGAACTGTTGCAGGGTGAGCAGCTTTCCGTACTGATCGACGAGTGCGCTGTGGACGTCGTCGAAGTTGTCCTCGGTCAATTCCGTTCGGGTGAGCGCGACGGTGTCGGGGGCGTTCGGATCAGCGGGGAGGCCGAGCAATCGCTGGTGAAAGCGCAGGCGCTCCAGGATCGAGTCTCGGGTGGTCAAGAGCGAGGCGGTTGCTTCTTCCGCCTGTTTCCACTGAAGGAATCGCACGTCCTGGGTGAGCTGCTGGATCTGGATTTCGTGGCGCTGGCGCACCAGGGCCATGTGCTCGCCGTCACCTTTTTCGAGAGCCGCCAGGAGTGCGCTTCCAAGGGCTCGGACCTCGCCGCAGAGCTCGAGGGCCTTCTGGATCAGGACGGTGCTTCGGACGGGGCCGACGGGCTGGTTCAGGCCGCTGACGACGCTGCCGAGATCGAGTCCGGCGGCGGCGGCCTTGACGAGCATTCCGGGATCGATGGGCGGGTCGAAGAGGGAGAGCGGGCGGACGACGCCCTCGATGTTCATGCAGTGGCGAATCTTGAAGAGGCGGTCGGCGACCGTGTCCCAGTAGCCAAGCAGCTTGGCGTTCGGGGGGATGCAAAAGTAGAGCGTGCGGCCGATCCCGAACAACGCGCTGGATTCGGCGTCCTGATCGGGAATGGCGCTCGACGGCACGAGGTTGAGCGGGAACTGGGCCTCAAGATCGACGAGGGCGTCGCCAAATGGCCCAAGCCCGGCGGCCCGAAGCTGCGCGAATGATTTCGGCTTGGCCTTGCCGGGACTGGGGACCTTCTCGGGCTTGATGCCGAGAAAATTCGCGGCCATGACGTAGATCTGCGTTGCCTCGTCGATGGTTTCCAGGGTGTCTTGAAGGAACAACTGATCTCCCCAGGCGATCAGGTTGTCCAGATACTTCATGACGACGTGGTACTGATATTCAAGAATCCGCGTGCGAGCGACCGCGTGCGGCTGGAAGGGCTTGTTGAGCACCATGGTGTAGCCGTCGACGGCGTCCTTCTGAGCGCTCTGCTCCGATGGAGAGAGCTCCGCGGCGGGCGTGCTGACGAGCCTCACGACGTCCTCGATCCGCATACCGCCGCCGTCCTGGCGGAAGGCCAGGAATTTCCAGCACTTCTTGGGGTCGGTGGTCTCGCCGTGAGCGGATGAGTCCAGGAGGTGCTTCTTGAAGAAACGATGAGCCTCGGGAAAGCGGTTGTTCTTGCTGAGAGCGACCGCGATGGCCAGGGGAGCGTGGAAGAACAGCTCCCAGTTGTAACCGGCGTACGAGCCGTGGCCGGAGACGTCGATTTCCTTGGGGAACGACTCGGTTTGTACCGTGCCGTCCTTCGTCGGTTGGTAGACGGTATCGAAGAAGTCGTGATTGAGGTCGGCTTGCCAGGCGGGGTCGAGCATGCCGGCGAGTGAGTCTGTGTTGAGCTTGCCAATCAGCTCTGTAGTGAACGGGTGAAAGAAATTAGCGAACGAATAGGTATATGTTACGGGGGAATTCACACTCGCCTGCTTGCCAAGCAAGGCGACGGTATAGTCGTGATAACCGGTCTGTTTCAGCAGAGGAAGCGACATCGGAGGTCCTTTCTTATCGTGATCGGATGGGCTTGATCTGGCTGCCAGAGAGACCGATGTTGGCGTCGCCGTAGGGAACGGTGCCGGAATTGCCCAGGCCCTGGTGAATATAGGCGTCTTCGGATACGAAGCGCTGGACGGGCGACGAAATGACGACTCCGAAGCCCGGCTGGGCCGTGAGAGGGGCGGTCAGATCGGCGGCCAGCCCGCTTGGCTTCAACACGACCTGAGGGATTTCGAGCGCCGGCCGCGAGAGGGCAGGCTGAATTCCGATGTCGTTCCAGACGGGAATCAGGTGAAGCCGCATGGAGGTGGTCACATGAAAAACGTAGCGGCCGTCCTCGTAGAAGAACGGAGGGGCCCACGGCTCGGCGTCGATGGGGTGATTCGGTTGGATTGCGCGATCGCTGACGGTGCTGCCCAGCACCTGATGGACGGTGCCGGAATCACTGTAGCAGACCTTCATGGATGCTTCGGATGATGTGTCGATGACACGCTTGGGAGCGAAGTGGGGTGTTTTCTTTACATCTCGCAGCTCAGGCGAGCTCTGCGAGTTGTGCAGGAAGAACGATGTACCCACGCCGTTGTAAATCACGATGACCCGCATGGCCTGATTGGTCCAGGGGAGCGCGGCCAGGTCGAGCTGGGAGCGGTCGAATTCATTGAGGCCGAAATCGCCGATCGTGAGTGCACCGGATGGAGCAGAGCTTCGAGCCGGTTGCCACTTGCCGTTGAAATACTCGCTCCACGAGAGCAGCGCCTTCACGGTGAACCTGGGAGGGACGGTCTTGATTTTGGAGACGTCTAATGAACTGAGGCTGCCTTGTGCCGGAAGCGGTGAATTGGCCTTGTTGGGTCCTGATTGCAGTATTCTGACCCAGAAGAGGAAGAGGCGGTTATTCCAGACGACGGGGAGAACAGGGTTGTCTTCAATATCAAGCTTGGTCTCTTCCCAGGGGGTCCAGTAGCCTGACTCCTGGCGGCGATAGTAGTACTTTCGTTTGGCGCCGGCCGTGCGAGAGATCAGGTGGTTGACCTCGCCGGATCGGGTCGCGGGATCGGCCGGGACGTGGTAGATTCCGGACGCTTCCAGCTTGGCGACCTCTTCGAGCTTGCCCAGGTATGTCATGAGCGCCGCGGCGGCGGATTCCTCGGTCAGATCGCTTTGCATGAGCTCGCTCTCGAGCTCCTTGTAGAACGGGGACTTGTCGTCGCGAAGCTCTCCGTCGGCCCAGTTGGCGGCATTGGCATAGACCCTGCGAAACGCTTCCCAGACACGATATCGCTTCATCCACTCCCACTGTTTGGCGTTGATGGCGACGGGTGATACGCGGGGCTCCAGGCTCAACAGGCAACGTTCGATGAAGAGCTGCACGGACGAAAGCGCCTGACGGATGCGCGAGGTTTGCATGCAGGGTTCCATCTGCACGTCCATCAGGAAGAACTCGTAAAGCTTGTCCGGCGTGTCGATCTGCGCGCTTTCGGGATTGGCGCGCATCTGGTGCAGAATGTACGCGACGAGCGCGTCACGCTGGAGCGAACGCAGTTCGTCGTTGATCGGCTGGACGACGTCGCGCCAGTCGGCGACGTCGTAGCGCGCACGGAGCGCGGCTTGAAGGTCGCGAACCGTGTCCCCGGTAGGCTCGTTCGTTGCGGCGCTGATCAACGCGGCGGCGGAGACGCCCATCGTCCGGGCCAGCGAGAAGGCGTCATGAATCCTGCGAAACAGGTCAGGCTTGCTCAGGTTGGCGATGGTTCCCTTGAACTGTGCGAGGAGGTTGTTGAGCGAGGCCTGATCCCAACCGGTGATCGAGAAGAGCAGGCTGTCTTGATGTGCGGTCGCCGCGGCCGGGTTTTCGAGGGCGTTGCGCAGAGACTCGTTTCCCGGCGACGACTCGGCCTTGAACCGCGCGAAATCAAGCAAATGCTGGAACGGCTTGAGGAGTTCTGGCGCGGCGACGGGAGCCGGGTCGGGAGTGGCGGAAAGGGCGTTGAGCCAAGCATCGCTTTTGATCTGCACATCGGGTTGGACAGCCAGGAATGCGAGCTCGCCGGCGGTCAGCTTCAGGCCGGAGGCCAGAGAAGCGGCCTTGAGGAAGCGAATATACGTGGCTGCGAAGGAATTGAACGCCGACTCGGGATAAAGGAAGCGTGGAGGGATCACGGCGCGGCCCTGGCCCTTCGGCTGCCATTCCCACTGCAATCGCACGATGTCGCGGACGTTCTGAACCGTCAGGGTGATGGCTGAGAGAGACCCGGCCTGAAGGTTGATGGCTTTGGTATTGCACAGTAGCGTGGGGTCGTTCGCGTCCGGGCCGAGCGGAATCGGCTGGCCGCCCAACGAGAGTGATACGGTTGCACCGGGATCTGCCTTGATCAGGAAGCTGAAGAAACCGTTCTCCGGCGCTTCGATGAATCCGGTCCAGAACCCGTCGATCGCGGCTCCCGCGGTAGGGTTGGCGGGAAGCGGGTTGGACGCGGACGGCGACAGCGGGGCGTAGTCGAGATCGGCGGCGATGGGAGCGACGGCGATGCTCGGGCCCTGAGGGGAGCCGCTCGCGAAGAACCGGACCGCAAGCCCCTGGACCTCAAGACCGAGCAGATCGGTCACAGCCGGCAGCGCCGACTGACCGACGGCATGGAACGGCAATGCGTCGACCGGGTCCAGCAGCGTTTCCGTCAGCGCCGCGTCGCCGTTGGCAGATGCACTGGCGATCTGAAGCGCCTGCTGCGTCTTTCGCCGCTGGACCATCTCGGGAAGGATCTTGCCCAGCAGGATGCTGCGCTTCACGGCCACGGTATGAGCTGGGTCTGAATCGGCGATGAACTCGTCGTGTGGCTTTTTCAGTTCGGGAAAGCGGGCGAAGAAGGGATTGACGGCTGCTTGATTCTGATTGAAGAGCTCGTCGACCTTCTTCGAGAACCCGGACGTAGCCGGTGTTCCCGAGGCTTGCTTGAGAGCGTCGCGCGTGGCGGGTGAGAG
>CALCIC010000337.1 GCA_937907405.1 uncultured Isosphaeraceae bacterium
AAGGGGAGAAGGACGAAAGGGACATCGCTGAATGCCACAAAGTTAAGCTGCAACCCCCTTGTCGCGTAGGTCTTTACGGTATTCCGCCCGGGGTTTGGTCATGAGGGGGTACTGTTTCGGCCGGCGTTTCCTCACGCGTGGTTGATATCGGCCGGGGCGATCCGGGTTGACGACCAGGATCGGCGCGCTGCCTTCGCTCTCCGGGGCGGTCAACCAGCGGACGGCGTCGATCAGGCTGATCCGATCCGGCTCGACTCGCTGCACCCGCGCCGACTCCATCATCGCCGATCGCACCAGATTGTACGCGATCGCGTACATGGCCGCCTCCTTCAGGACGCCGTCCACCGTCTTGCATTTGAGAACGTCCATATTCATCGTTATCTTTATGTGTTTAAAAATCTTCTCGACACGCCACCTTTTGTAGTAGAGGTCGGCCAGCTCCTCGGCCGGATACGCCGCCGCGTCCAGGAGCGTCGTCGCCAGGGTGATCTCCCGCACCCGGAAGCCCGGCGTCGCCACCTTGTAACGCAGCTCGCGCACCAACATCTCTTCTGGCAACGATGCGAATTCCTCCTTGGTCGTCCACTTCGGCCGCGTCTTCGGCTTGACCCAGGCGACCACCTGGTCTTGCAGGCCCAACGCCATCACCCACCGCGAACTCGGCAGGCCCTGATCCCTCGGATACGGCCCCTTCCTCCGCGCCGTCGGCCGTCCCGGAGTGAAGTCGACGTTCTGCTGCTGGTGCATGCGGAAGACGCCGAAAACACCGCGCCCGAGCAATATCGCGAAATGAGCATAAGAGCAAAAGCCACGATCTCCCAGGACCACGTCGCCCGCCTCCAGGTCCATCGAGATCCCCGCGGCGCCGGCCATGTCATGGGCCCCGAACGCCGTCAGCGTCATGCGCAAAAGCATGCCCGTGCCGACATGAAAAATCGCCAGCATCTTGGCCACCGGGAACCCGCATCCGGGCCGCTGGCCGCTCGGCTGGCCGAAGTGCGCCTTCAGTTCCGGCTCGTCGGGCATGGAGACGCCCGACCCATCGACGATCCAGACGCGACGGCCCCGCCAGCGCGATCCCTCCGAGCCGCCGCGGACGGCGCCGGCGAGTCGCCCGACGAGCTCGAGGAAGACCGCCAGCGGGACTCGCGAGCGCGCCTGGCAGTAGGCCGCGTCGGTGAATTCCCGACCGCCAAAACGCGCGACGTGCTGACAGGACGTGTTCCCCAGGAGGATCTGCTGGAGGAACAGGGAGATGGTCTCGACCGGCCCGAGCTTGCGCTCGCGCCAACGATATCCGGCCGTTTTGCAGGCCGCCTTGATGGACTCCGGCGAAAGGACGGCGGCGACGTCTTGGCGCAGGCGGTCCCGAATGGCGAAGATGCGAGGCGGCATGGGGGGACTCTCCGCGGGATCTCGGTGCGTCCGTGAGAAGCCACCAGGATCCCGCAAGCCCCCTCAGCCTTCAAGACGCGACAAGCCGTTCACGCCGAAGGCTTTATGCACTATCTTCGTGGCATTCAAGAATGACCCTTTTCGGGTTCCCAACTCCTGGTGTTCTTGTTCGAAAAAAGCAAAAGTCACGAACCTAAAGCAAGATTTCGAGCTATCGCTTAAAAATTTGCTTGACACCATAGATCGCCAGATCCAAGATGCCGACTAGCCAGACTGCTGTCCTCTGACCCTGCGAAATTGAGAGGTCGATCTCTCTTGACCTCAAATGCTTTCACCCCGGCTTCCAAAAGAAGTGATGTCTCTGTGAGAGCGGGAGCGGCTTCATGGACAACAAACAATTAATGCTCGCGTACGCGCAACTTAAATGTTGCGATTACATCGCTCGTTGTCTTCGCCCATGAGAATGAGGAATACGACTGGTCCAAAGGCCAAGTAGCGGCCGAGCGGCCGAACGACAGCCAAAAGACGCGTATCATCACGATAGACCTCGGGGACCCGCGGTAGTTACCAATGCCGGCCGCCGGGGCCAGTCAATCACAACCAGGTCCACTTTTTGAGGAAGCAAAATCATGCGTCTTGCAGTATTGACAATGCTGGGCACGGTGTCCTTCTGGGTTGCATCTGACACTTCGTCGCACAAAACGGTGCGACTTGTTCCGCAACAGGAGGCCACTTCTGTGTATGGCGGCCTGTGCGGAGTATGGGCTACCGGTACCTTCCCACAATGCGCCGCCGCTCATGTGTTGGCACCACCAGAGGATGCATGCCAGGTTGAAAACTCCACGTGCACTAAGGATAGTCCACAAGGATTTGCTGTTGAAAGGCTCCAGGGATTCTATGGATTTCTTCAGCAATGCTCCGACGAACCTAATTGCTTCTTCCCTGCGGTCGATACAACTCGACAGTGCTTTTGAAGTGAAAGTCGTCTAAGCTGTATTGATCGGAATAAACTTCTCCACGGGGCAGGAGTAGTTCAGGGCTTACGCATCAGAATGGGAAATCTAGGAAAGATGGCCGCAGGCCGTCTAGTCTGCTTTAATCGTTTGTGTCAAGAAATCGCCATGAAAAGCAACTATTTGAAAACACAATCGGGCGTCACAGTGATATACGATTTATATCTTAATTCGACAATTGCTTCGGAGGAGACTGAAAAACAGGGCGATTTCTGGTGCGTAAGCCCTGAGGAGTAGTTGGACGTGAACCCTAATACGGGGTTGTCGATTTCATCCGACGGTGACTATTGGATGCCTGAAGCATTATCGCGGTTCGGCAAAGATACAGATTGCTGGAAGCCCAGGAACTTGAAGGGGGGGAGACCTGTTTTGTTCTAGAACGTCGTGGGAGAGACAAATTATGGGTAGACCCCAAGAAGAATTTTTCTCTAATTCGTCGTGATTTTTTTCATCCTGGGGGTCGTCGGATATGGGAGCGCACAACATATGGCGATTACCAAAAAGTCGGAAACTGCTGGTTTCCCGGGTTCCTACAAAGGGACGAGTTTGGGACTCCAAAGGATAAAGATGAATTTGCAAATCAGGTTTGCAATCGTAAAATTATTGATCGAGTCTCGATCTTAGAGCCGGACGCTAACGGCTTTGATTTCCGCATTGGAATTCAAGATGGTGACTTAGTGCAAGATGATCTGCGAGGCGTGACCTACATCTGCACTAAACAAGGCGATCCCCCGTTCGAGCTACAGATTCTCTGACTGGCAGAGTAGATTTATTTGTTCTAGAATATTTAAGATAACCCGGCTTATAATTGCCCATATTCTTCTTCTGCTTTCGCTATCAATTGCAGTTTTGAGACGCCGAGGGTGGAGCCTGTCATTCATCTTTGGTCGCCAGATGAAGCAATCACGTGAATTGCTTTGATTTTCTTCACATGCGAGAAAGGATATTCTATGTCGGCTTCTGACGAACGGACTTCAGCACGGCGTCGGATCATTGTCGGCTCCGCACTTGCGTCTTGTGCCGTGCTAATTTTGAGCCTCACGGGGCTACTCATGTACAGGTCTTCGCACAGTTCATTTCCGGCGATGTCGGGAGAGCAAGTCAAAGCTGAGCGGCTAAAGACACTTAACAGGGAGATTGAGTGGGGTAGAATGAGTCTCCACACAACCGCAAGGGCTAAACAGCATTTCAAGAATGATCCGACACAACTCGACGAACTTACCAAGGCCTTTCAGTCGACCCACAACGCCATAAAAGATTTAGAGCGGGAGCGGGCGGAGTTGATATCGCCGTTGGCGAAGTGATCAGGAAAGCAAAAGGTTCATCCTGAAATTACGCCTCGGATTGTGGATTCTGAGTAAAATGGGGTTGACTATACGGCATACTCTTCGGGTCAGTTTTAGAGCATCGTCCGGTTTCGCGACCGTTTCGCGGCATAGTGGGTCACTATTGTTGCCGCGCACTTCAGAGTCACAAAAGGTGGGTTCGAGCTGGCCATGCGCCCCAGTGAGGTAGAATAGATTGAATCGGTCGATCAACGCCTTCTCCCCAACTTCCCATCTTGTGCGTCTGAAGTGCATGGCCAGGTGTGTGGCCAGGTTTGGAAGGTTGGATCCAGGCGATCGCCGAGAAGCTCGGCCTGCAATCATGCTTCCAAAGCAGAGGCCGGTCCGTCGACCATCGGCCCGCCGAGGCCGAGGTGTAAAAGCCCTCGGATCCCCCGACGATGTCGTATAATCATGGTGGATGAGACCGCATTCGTCCCGGCTCTTTCTCAGTTCACGATGGATGCGATCGAAGCGCCCACCGCCGAAACCGGCCTTGATGCGTCGATGACGAAAAACGCGCGATCGAAGCCAATTCCCCTGTGACGGCGGCTCGGATCGAGACGGACGACGAACCAGGCCGACGCGGGGACGATCGCGCGAAAATCGCACAATTTCCGCGCGATCGAAGCCAATCTTCTATCCGCCTACAACTCTCTTTAAGATAACGTTTTAGGTTCGGCCAGGCGGCGATCCCGGCCGCCGAACGAAGCCAATCCGCGACCGCCCGCACCAGGCCGCCCCAGGCGATCGAGGGAGCAATTCGGACGGCCATCCGGGTGCTGGGACGGTGAAACGAAACGCTTTTCGGGACGAGCGAACCCAATTCCCCGATCGCCGGGCGGAGCGTCTCGGTCGAGGGCGAACGAGGGCGGAACACGACGATCAGGCCGATTACCCGGATTGCGCCGATTTCGCCGAACAGGCGTCCCCTGGGTTCGCCAGCCGATCCCGAGCCGCCCGCCGGGCTTCGGCGCTGGGGCTCTCGCAATTTCGTTGCCGACGCCTTCGCGCCGGGGGGGCAATTCGCTACGATGGCGCGTCCCGAACTTTTTGAGGGTCGGTGCTTGTTTGCGCGCGAAATTCGTGGTGTTGCGCCAGGCCGAGGCTCGGGAATCCCGCTACTAACGAGAAACGGTTAATGATCATCGTCCTGAAGCCGCACTCGACGCCCGACGTGGTGGCGCACGTGCTAGAGCGGATCGAGGCGCTCGGGCTCACGCCCCACCTCAGCCAGGGAGTTTCGCGGACCATCATCGGCGTCATCGGCGACGAGCAGAAGCTCCAGGTCGAGCCGCTCCAGGCGATCGCCGGGGTCGAGCAGGTTGTGCCGATCCTCAAGCCGTACAAGCTCGCCAGCCGCGAGTTCCATCCCGAGGACTCGATCTTCGAGGTCAAGGGGGTCAAGATCGGCGGCGGCCATCTGGCGATGATCGCCGGCCCCTGCGCCATCGAGGGAGAAGACCTGCTCCGCGAGGTGGCCGTCCGGGTCCGCGAGGCCGGCGCCAACATCCTCCGGGGCGGAGCCTTCAAGCCGCGGACGAGCCCCTACAGCTTCCAGGGGCTCGGCGAGGACGGGCTGAAGATCCTCCAGGCCGTCGGCGGCCAGCTCAACATGCCGGTCGTCACCGAGGTCATGGACCCCCGCCAGATCGAGCTGGTGTCGCGGTACGCCGACATGTTCCAGATCGGCGCCCGCAACATGCAGAACTTCGACCTGCTCAAGGAGATCGGCAAGACCAAGATCCCCGTCCTGATCAAGCGGGGGATGAGCGCGACCGTCAAGGACCTGCTGATGTCCGTCGAGTACATCCTCTCGCAAGGGAACCGCGAGGTCATCCTCTGCGAGCGCGGGATCAGGACGTTCGAGGACTCGACGCGGAACACGCTGGACCTGTCGATCGTCCCCAACGTCAAGGGGCTGAGCCACTTGCCGATCATCGTCGACCCCAGCCACGCGACCGGGAGGCCGGACCTGATCCCGGCGATGGCCCGGGCGGCGGTGGCCAGCGGCTGCGACGGCGTCCACATCGAAGTGCATTCGTGCCCCGAGAAGGCGTTTTCCGACGGGCCCCAGGCGCTCGTCCCCGATCAGTACGCCCGCTTGATGGACGAGCTGCGACAGCTCGCCGAGGTGATGGGCAAGACCATCGACGTCTGCGAAGGAGAGCCGGTTTCATGCGCACCTTGTTGATCGCGGGCAACTGGAAGCTCAATCCGACCACCGCCGAGGCCGCCTCGGCCCTGGCCGAGGGGGTCAAGCACGGGCTCGGGGCCGCGACCGACGTCCACGTCGCCGTCGCGCCGCCGTTCGTGTTCCTCTCCCAGGTCGACCGCGTCCTTGAAGGCTCGCCGGTCGGCCTGAGCGGCCAGGACCTGTACTGGGAGAACGCCGGCGCGTTCACCGGCGAGATCTCCGGCCCGATGCTCGTCGACGTCGGCTGCACTCATGTGATCCTCGGCCACAGCGAGCGCCGCCACGGCCAGGGCGAGACCAGCGCCCAGGTCAACGCCAAGCTCAAGGCCGCGCTCGCCGCCAAGCTGATCCCGATCGTCTGCATCGGCGAGACCAAGGACGAGCGGCTGGCCGAGAAGACCGAGGCCGTTCTGCTCGACCAGCTCCAGGGCTCGCTGGCGGACCTCAGCCCCGAGGAGATGGCCGGGGTCGTGCTGGCCTACGAGCCCGTCTGGGCGATCGGCACCGGCCTGACCGCCAGCCCCGAGCAAGCGCAGTCCGCCCACGCGTTCATTCGAGGCTGGCTGTCGCGGACCTTCGGCGAGGCGACGGCCGGGCGGGTCGTCGTCCAGTATGGGGGGAGCGTCAAACCGGACAACGCCGTCGAGCTGCTGGGCCTCCCCGACGTCGACGGCGCCCTGGTCGGCGGAGCCTCGCTTAAGGCCGCCGACTTCCTGGCGATCATCAAGGCCGGCCAAGAGGTCGCCGCCCGGGGCAAGTCGTAAGCCAACGCCCACGCCTCGCAATTTGGACCCCGCCCGAGACGAGACCAAAGGACTTCTTCCGTGGTTGTACTGACCGCCATCCTCAATACGATGCTTGTGCTGATGTCGCTCTTCCTGATCTGCCTGGTACTGATCCAGCGCGGCAAGGGAGGGGGGCTCGCCGGCGCCTTCGGCGGCTCGGGGGGCTCAAGCGCCTTCGGCACCAAGGCCGGCGACACGTTCACCCGGATCACGGTCGTCACCGCCTCGATCTGGATCCTCCTGGCCATGCTCCTGGTCGTCCTGACCGGCCAGCAGTCCTCGTCCCCCTTCGGCAACGAGCCGCCGACCTCGCTGTCGACGACGGACCGGGGATCGTCCAAGACCGGCGACGCCGCCGCCCCCGCTTCGGGGGTCGAACCCGCGGCCCCGGGCGGCCCCCCCCCGGCGCCGACCGACGGCAAGGTCCCCGCGCTTCCCAGTTCCGGCAACTTTCCGCTGACGCCCGGCAACTCCCCCCCGCCGTCGCCCAAGTGACCGCCGACGTCTCGCTACACTCGTCGGGGACGTTCCGCCTTCTCCTTGTATTTCCCCTGAGGCCCCCTTGCTGCTGAGCATGACCGGTTTTGGAGAAGCGCGTCACCAGGACGCGAACTGGACCGTCGCGGTCGAGGTTCGTACGGTGAACAACCGCCATCTCAAGATCTCGACGAAGATCAGCGACCCGTACGGATCGCTCGAGCCCGAACTCGAGCAGCTCGTCCGCGAGCGGGTCCGCCGGGGGACCTTGCAGCTCAGCGTCCGGATCGAGCGGCCCCGCCGCGCCGAGGACTACCGGCTGAACGTCGTCGCCCTGTCCAGCTACCGCGATCAACTGCGGACGATGGCCGGGGGCGAGCAGGTCGACCTGGGACCGCTTTTGGTCCTCCCCGGCGTGGTCGAGGAGCAGCGGGCCGTCGCGCCCGACGTCGCCAACGAATGGCCGACGATCGGTCGAATCGTCGGCCAGGCGCTCGACGCCCTGGAATCGGCCCGGTCCCGCGAGGGCGCGGTCATGGCCGACGAGCTGCTGGGGCTCGCCCGGGTCGTTCGGGGCGCCCTCGACCAGATCGTCGATCGCGCTCCGTTCCTGGTGCAGTCGTATCAGAAGCGGCTGACCGAGCGCGTCCAGACCCTGGTTCGGGAGCACGGCGTCGCC
>CALCIC010000338.1 GCA_937907405.1 uncultured Isosphaeraceae bacterium
CGGGTCGCGTGGGGGAACGCGGCGGTCCAGCGGACGATCTGCTCGCGCCAGAGCCGATCGTCCGGTCCGTAGGAGAGCGCGGTGATGGCCAGGTTGCGCGTCTGGTTGACGATCCCTCCCCAGAGCTTTCGGCCTTCCCACCAGCGGTCGTAACCGGCGTTGGTCCTGAGCACCAGCAAGAGGCCCAACGCGGCGCCGGCGATCTCGTGGGGGCCGACGTTCGTGTGCAGCTCGTAATGGAAGCGATCGCTGTGATGCAAGGCCGTAACCAACTGCGCGAAGGCCCCGATCACCAGGACCCGCAGCAAGACGAGCGGGACCGCCGACTCCTGGACGCCGAAGACCTCGGCCCAGAAGTGGATTTCTTTATCGCGGAGTCTCACGTATTAACACCTCTCGACGTTCTGAGCGCGGCGGCCGATTAAGAGGGACAAGGCGAACGGGGCGGCCGGGAGAGTTCTTCTCGAAGGCCGCGTCACGCGCCCCGCGGGATCGCCGCGGGAGTGGGTTCGGATGATCTTCAGTTCGACGCGGGCCGCGACGGCTCGTCGCGCAACGCCCTGGCTTCGGGATGTTCCGGGTCGGCCTTGAGGACCTCGTCGAGCGTCGCCCTGGCCGCGTCGTCTCGCTTCAGACCGAACTGCGCCCGGGCGAGCTTGACCTTCAGGTCGTTCGGCTTCTTGGGTTTCAACTCCAGCGCGACCTGATACTCCTCGACGGCCCGCTCGAACTTCGATCCGGCCGAGAGGGCGTCGGCGAGCAGGACGTGGGACGAGGGGTCGTAGACGTCGACGTGGAGGCATTCCTCGGCCCACCGCTCGGCCCGGGAGGCGTCGCCAGCCTTCAGCCAGCGCTCGGCCAGCACCTTGCGGACGCCGAGGTCGTCGGCGTCGTTGTCGGCGATCAGCGCCATGTCGTCGAGGAACGCCCTGGCGTTCTTCTGCCGCGGATGCACGCGGGCGAGCCCGGCGATCCATTTGGTCTGCTGGGGGTCGTCCTTGCGGGCCGTCTCGTAGAGCTTCTCGGCGTCTTCGAGCCGGCCCGCCTTGAGGGTCAATTCGGCCATCAGATCGACCACGCGCTCGTCGGGTTTCTTGGGGTCGAACGCCGGCTCGATCAGCGCGAGCGCCGCGTCGTCGTCGCCGATCGACATCAACAGGCGGGCCTTCACGTAGCTGGCCAGCGGCTGACGGGGCTTCAGTTCAAGCGCCTTGTCGGCCAGCGGCCGGGCCGACTTGAGGTCGCGCCGGGCGTAGTGCTCGTACGCCATCCGGGCGTTCAGGTCGGGGTCGTCGGGCTTCTCCTTGAGCTGCCGTTCGAGCTCCGAGAACTTCACCGGCTTCTCCTCGTCGACCCGGGCGCGAATCGTCCGGACGACCTCGTCCAGGTAGTCGAGGTAGGCCTTCTCGAAGTCGGCCTTGTCGACGTGGAAGCATTCCTCGATCGCCCGTTCGGTCGTCCGGCCCCGGCGGTAGGCGGCGAGCATCTTGATCTGGGCGTCGGGGCCGAACCGCTTGGCCATGTACCGGGCGTAGAGCTGGGCCTGGCAATAGGCCATCTGGCGGTCCTCGGCCTCGTCGGGACGGATGAAGCCGAGGTTGATGGTGTCGAGGTTCATCAGCTTCTTCCGGCCCGGCACGCGCTCCAGGAGCATCTTGTTCCACTCCTGGGGGCGCGGGCCTCCTTCGGATTCGACGGCCAGGGCTTCGGTGTACCAGTGGGGGATGTTGAACTCGGTCTGCTGAAGGGTGATCACGTGGACGACTTCATGCTTGATCACGCGGGCCCAGTTGTAGGGCTTGTCGGTCGCCTTCGGGCTCGCCAGTGCGACGACTTTTCCGGTGCAGGCTCCGACGGTCGGAATGAACGGCAGGCCGATCGTCCGGCCGCTGAACCACTGATGGTTCTTCATGATCTCGATCTTGGTCTTCCCCGGCGGGACGTAGCCGAACGCGTCGGTCAGCTCGGAGAAGACCGATTCCAGGTAGCGGCCGAGGTATCGGGCCTGGAGCGCGTCCTGCGAAGGGTCGTAGGTGACGGTGAAGTGCTCGGTTTCATAAGGCTGATAGGTCGCCATATGCTTGAGGACGCGTCGCATGTTGTCGGCCCGGACGTTGAACGGGTCGGCGGCGAACGCCGACTCGAAGAGGCTGTTCGCCTCGTCCTCGCGGCCGATCTGCATGTAGAGCATGCCCAGTCCGATCGGGGCGTCGGCGCGGCCGGGGTCGGCCTGGGCGGCCAGCAGGAAGGCGCGCTCGGCGGTGAAATACTTGCGACGATCGGCGAGCCGTTCACCCAGCGCCGCGTAGAAGCTCGCGGGCCGGGGGTTGTTCGCCAGGACCGCCAGCTCGGCGGCGGCGGCGCCCGCGGCGTCGACCTGAAGGCGGCAGGCGGCGGCGACGCGGGCCAGCGCGTCCTCGTCGCGCGGGTTGACGGCGACGGCCTTCCGCGCCGCGGCCAGGGCGTCGGCGAACCGCTCGTCGGAGATGTTCAGGTCGGCCAAGAGGACGTGGGCCGGGCCGTACCGGGGGTTCACCGCGAGCGCCCGCTCGGCCTTCGATCGGCCGGCGGCGAGGCGGTAGCCCTGGAGGTCGGCCTGGCCGAGCGTCACCAGCACCTCGGGGGACAGCGGGTTGATCTGCTGCGCCCTCGCCAGTTCTTTACTCGCGGCGCGCTCGTTGTAGCCGGAGAGGAACAGGCGGCCTTCCAGCCAGGGCGCCTTCCAGCAGTTCGAGTCGGCCTTGTAGGCGCCCTCGTAAATCTCGTTGATGACGTCGTTGAGCGCCTCGCTGAGGGCTTCGCCCCGGGCGCCGGCGCGGTAGTAGCGCTCGGCCGCCTGGCCGACGAGGAGGAGGCCGTCGGCGTCCTTCGACAATGCGTCGCTGTGGACGTTGTAGTGGTCGACGAACCACTTGCAGGCGGCGACGGCCTGGTCGAGCTCGCCGCGGGCGTCGAGGAGGCGGGCGGCCGTCCAGCGGGCCGAGAGATCGTCGGGGGCGACGGCGAGCGCCTTGGCGACCCAGGCGTCGGCGGCTTCCCAGTCGCCTCGGGTGAACGCGATCTCGGCGAGCCCGGCCGCGGCCTGGGGCGACTTCTCGTCCTTGGCGGCGAGCGCCTCAAGCGCCTTGACCGCCTTGTCGTATTCTCCCTGGGCCGCCTGGCTTTCCGCCTTGCCCAGAACTAGGGCGCGCTCCAGCTCGAGCGCGAGCCCGCCTGGCCGCTTGGCCGCGGCGGCCGTCGCCACGTCGTAGGCTTCCTCGGCCTCGGCGTAGCGGCCGTTTTGCAACAGCCGCCGGGCGGCCTCGAGGTCGCCCGACTTGTCGATCTCGACCTTCGCCTGACCGGCGAGACTCGCCGCGAGCAAAAGAAGCACGTAGCCCATGGATCCTCCCTCCTCGGTCCTTCCCCTCACGTTACCAGAACGTCGGCGACCTTGGCAGCACGACTTGTCCCGAGAAACTCGCCGAAATCCTCGGCGGAACTCGTGGGGACGCGGCCGTCGGCGGGGAGGCGAGCCTCGAATCGGAGTCCGTCCCAAAAGCTCGCATTTGGGGAGGGCGAGGCTTGGACTT
Organism: uncultured Isosphaeraceae bacterium; assembly: GCA_937907405.1. Lineage (GTDB taxonomy): Bacteria > Planctomycetota > Planctomycetia > Isosphaerales > Isosphaeraceae > Paludisphaera. The sequence goes on from CALCIC010000338.1 coordinate 3,573, forward strand.
CCCCGGCGACGCCCGGCCCTGGTCGTCGGCCCGACGCGCGAGCAAGGGTTCTTCGATCGTCAGCCCCTTGCGAGGCGGCCTCTCAGCGTCTGGAACAGGAATCGACAGGCCGGAACGACGTTGGATCGCGTGGCGGACGGTCGGAATCTTCCTTATTATGTCGACTCGCCTGGTCGCGCGCGAGGCGAGGACGGATCCGGCGGGGCCTCCCGGCCGATCCGGACGCCATCTTAATTAGCTAAACGGCCGCCAGACTTCGGCGATGTAGGGAACGCAGCATGACGAGGGTGATCGTCCAGTTCTTCCGCCTCCTCAACTCGGTTCGGGTGTTGCCCCATGTGGTTTTGATGCTCGCCAGCCCGAATCGGGCGATCATCGAGGACGAGCTGGCGCGGTGGGCGGAGCTTTGCATGTCGCATCGCCCACGGGCTTCGGCGGCTTCGCGATTGCTCTGGATGATGACGATGTATCCGGAATACCGAACTCTTTTCTACTATCGTATCGGCGGCGCGCGGAGGCTCGTCGACTTCCTTTGCCCCCCCATGCAGACGTTGTTGATCGCCACGGGAAGCATCGGCCCCAGGTTCTTCATCCAGCACGGGTTCAGCACGATCATCACGGCCGAGTCGATCGGCGCGGACTGCTGGGTCAATCAGCAGGTGACGATCGGCTACACGGCCGGTAGCGGCCGCCCCACGATCGGCGACCGGGTGGTCGTCAACGCCGGCGCGAAGGTCCTCGGCGGAATCACCATCGGTTCCGACGTCGTGATCGGCGCCAACGCGGTCGTCGTCAAGAACGTTCCCTCGAACGTGACCGTCGTGGGAGTCCCCGCGTACATCATCCGACGCGACGGCGTCCGCGTGAATGAGAAGCTCTGAGCCGGGGCGGTCACTCCGAGGCGTCTCCCTGGCGCACCTCGCGGAGCAGGTACGTCGTCTTGGACTGCGACTCGTAGTACGTCCGCATGATCAACTCGGACTGGATGCCCAGCAGGATGCTCAAACCGCCGGCCAGGAAGAACATGACCGCCAGCGAGGGGAGGGGGGTCTCGATGAACGTCTTGGGGCTCAGCGCGGTCGACCAGAGCAAGGCCGGCCACGGGAAGACGTACTTGAAGTAGACCATCGCCGCCGAGCAACCGATCCCCAACCCGAACGACCAGAGCCCGAACCGGCCGAAGAAGTGGATCGGCCGCTGAGAGTACTTCTGGAGGAACCGGATCAGGATCAGGTCGAGCACGACGTTGAACGTCCGGCCCAGCCCGTACTTCGTCTTGCCGGCGGTCCGGGCCCGGTGGTTGACCACCTGTTCCGTCACTCGCGCCCCTTGCCAGGCGGCGAAGATCGGGATGAACCGGTGCATCTCGCCGTAGAGCCGGACCCCGGCCAGGACGCGGCGGCGGTACGCCTTCATCGTGCAGCCGAAGTCGTGGAGTCGGACGCCCGAGAGCCGCGCCACCAGGCGGTTGGCGATCTTCGAGGGGATCTTGCGGCTGACGAACGCGTCCTGACGGTTGCGCCGCCAACCCGAGACCACGTCGTAGCCCTGGTCGAGCGTCTCCAGCAGCCTGGGGATGTCGGCGGGGTCGTTCTGGCGGTCGCCGTCCATCGGCACCAGGACGTCCCCCCGCGCGAGGTCGAGCGCCGCCGAGAGCGCCGCCGTCTGGCCGCAGTTGCGCCACAGGAACGCCGCGCGGACGTGCTCCGGGTCGCGCGCCTGGATCGCCTCCAGGGCCGCGACGGTGCCGTCGGTCGAGCCGTCGTCGACGAAGATCAGCTCGTACCGCCGGCCCGAAGGCCGGAGCACCGCGTCCAGCTCCTCGTGAAGCGGGCCGACGTTGTCGACCTCGTTGTAAACCGGGATCAGGACCGACAGCTCGACCTTGCGTGCGTCGGGCGTCTTGATTGGTTCGGCGGCGTGCGCGGAGGTCATAAGGGGGCGTCGTTTCCGATGATGAACTGCTCAAGGAACCGGCGGCTGACGATCAGCGAGGAGAGCCGCTTCTCGATCGAGCCCTCGAACGCCCGATCCTCGACCTCGATCGCCAGATGGCCGTCATAGCCCGTATCGGCCAGCGTCCCCAGGAACGCCCCCCATTGGACGTCTCCCTGGCCGGGAAGCTTGGGGGTGTGCCAGAGCTTGGGGTGGGCGAACACCCCGTGCTGGTTGAGCCTCGCCCGGTCGATCCGAACGTCCTTGGCGTGCGCGTGGAAGATCCGATCCCGAAACTCGTCCAACGGCGCGCAGTAATCCATGAACTGCAAGACGAAGTGCGAGGGGTCGAAATTCAGTCCGAAGTTGACGCTGGGGATGTCGCTGAACATCCGCCGCCAGATCGTCGGGCTGGTCGCCAGGTTCTTGCCGCCGGGCCACTCGTCCGCTCCGAACGACATCGGGCAGTTCTCAATGCCGACCTGCACGTTGCGGGCGTCGGCGTGGTCGATCAACGGCCCCCAGACTTCCAGGAACCTCGGCCAGTTGTCGTCGATCGACTTCGTGTGGTCCCGGCCGATGAACGAGTTGACCCGGCCGACCCCCAGGGCCGCCGCGGCGTCGATGACGCGTTTCAAGTGGGCGGCGGCCGTGTCGGCCTCGGCGCGGTCGGTCGAGAGCGGATTCGGGTAATAGCCCAGTCCCGAAATCTGGACCTGGTGCTCTTCGAGCAGGTCGTGGGTCTTCTTGATCGCGGCGGCCGACAGGTCGGTGACGTCGAGATGGCTGACGCCCGCGTATCGCCGCTCGGCCTTGCCCGGCGGCCAGCACATCAATTCGACGCTCGCGAAATCCGCCTCCGAGGCGAATTCGAGCACCTGTTTCAACGTGTATTCCGGCAGGATGGCCGAGACGAATCCCAGTTTCATGATCGATGGCCCTTTGAACGCCCAAGGGGAGCGCATTCCACGACGCGACGGCACCAAGATACCGCAATCCGCCGCTCGAAGCATCAAGGGTCAGAATCGAAGCAGCCCCAGCGTCGCCCCCGCGACCAGGCCGCCGACGTGCGCGGCGTTGGCGACCGGCCCGACCAGGCCGGTCATGCAGATGAACAGCCAGGCGATCATGATCATGGTGTTCCGGGAATCGATCCCCAGCCCCTGCTCGGGCTCGTACTCCCCCTTCATCCAGACGTAGCCGAAGAGCGCGTAGACCACGCCCGAGAGACCGCCGAACAGGTGGGCGTCGTGGAGGAACCATTCCATGTAGCCGACCTGGGCCAGGTTGGAGACGACGGCCGTCGCCAGGACCAACGCCGCCAGCCGCCCGGTGCCGCGCCGGCGTTCGATCGCGGTGCCGAGGACCGAGGTCCACCAGACGTTGAAGAAGATGTGCAGCAGCGAAAAATGGAGGAATATCGGCGTCGCCAACCGCCAGACCTGACCCTCGACCACGTCCGTGAGCGCGTGCTGGGCCCGAAACGCGGGGTCGCCCTGAGTCCATGAGAAGAAGCCGAGGTAATCGATCACGTAAGGGCGGGACCGCGGACTTTGCTGGAGCACGAAGACCACGATCGCGATCGCGATGATCGCGCCGGTCGCCGGCCGCCGCCGAGCCTGAAGGCCGGACCACGTCGAGGCGACGTCGCGGTCGTTCTTGCGGAACTGGCGGTCGAGGGCCTTCTCGCGGCGGCGGATCTCGGCGGCGGCCGAGGCCGATTCGCGGAACCGAGAGTCGCCGGGCCGGCTCAGGAAGGAGTCCAACTCGCGCCTGGCCTGGTCGACGTGATCCTCGTTGTAGATCCAGACGGCCCAGCCGTCGGGCCCCTTGTCCAACCGGGATTTCATCCCCAGGCTGAGCAGGTGGTCTTCAAGGACCTTGGGGTCGAGATTCGGGGGCAGCTCGCCGATCTGTCGCAAGAGCAATCATCCTTCAAAACAACTCGAGGCGCGTCTGGGACGATTCAACGGAGGCCGCGCCATTATGCCATGACCGCCCGGTTCACGACACCGCGCAACGCCCGGTTCGCTGCGCCCGACGATTGGCGAAAGGACCGGGCGCGTGTAGGATTGAGCGAATTCGTGGTTTCTCGACGTTGCGGAGATCGACCGGCCATGTCCAGCCCGCCGCCGAAGTATCGCGTGGTGATCTTCGACGCGATCGACGATCCGAAGACGCTGCGCGACCTGATCAGCAAGGCGACCGGGGCGCACCCGGCCGACGCCGTTCAGTGGCTCGCCAGGGCCCCGGGGGTCTGGCCCAAGGAACTCGACGAGGCGTCGACCCGGACGCTGGTCGACGGCCTCTACGAATTCGGCGTGGCCGCCGAGGCCTGGAGGGCCGACCAGTTCCCCGAGTTGAGCCCGCCTCGGAC
>CALCIC010000339.1 GCA_937907405.1 uncultured Isosphaeraceae bacterium
TTCCTCGGTGCTCAGCCCTCGCTACCGGAGGACCTGGTCCACCACCCGATTCGTGTTAGCCCGAGACAAGTCAGTGACCTGCCCCAACTCATGGACGGCGGCCGCCATCAGAAGCAGCCGTTCCGTTTCCGTGAGCGTATCGCGATTATGCATTCGTCTCTCTCCGTTCGCCGGTCGAGCTCAACGGGGCCGGGCCAAGGAGCCGTTTTTCCGCCCGATCATTTCATCGCCCCCGGCGGTCGTCGCCGTGCTTGGCGATCCAATCCCGGGCGTAGTCCACGGCGGCGAGGCCCTTGTTGCAGAGCGGGGTGCAATGGAAGATCATCCCCTCGATCTGGCCTTCCTTGAACAGCGTGTGGGCGTAATCGAGCTGTTTGGCAATGAACTTCACGCCCAGTTCCTTGCGGCCGCCGAAGTCCCACATGTAGATGCCGAGAAGCGTCGGCTTGTCCGGCGCGAGGGCGCGGTACTTCCGGAAGTTCGCTTCGATTTTCTCGATGTCGGCCCCGTCCCAGATCCAGAGCGAGACGACGTCCACATGCCGCAAGGCGGGCTTGATCGCCGGGCAGAGCAGGTGCGTGTACAGGACCATCGACAGGTCAAGCCGGCGGCGGTAGGCGGTCGTCTCCTCGTGGAGCTGCTTCAACTCGTCCATGGAAAGCGCCGCGGGGGCCGCGACGGTTTCCGAGTTCCGGTCGAAGCCAGGTCGGTCCCCGAAGCGGAAGAAATCGTCCAGATAATAGCCCGTCAGGTTCGGCATCGTCTCGCGCAGGCCGAAGACGTGGTCCTTGAGCGTCCGATACGACTCGTTCGAGCCGCTCGACAGGTTCCAGGCGACGCGTTTCACGTCGCGGAACTGCTCGCGATAGTCCGCGTCCGAGACCCCGCCGCGAATCACGCAGACGTTGGGGATGCCCATCGACCTGATGCCTTCCGCCATGCTGATCGACGGTCCCAACGGGATGTTGTAAATCCCGTTGGGACCGTCGTACACGCCCGAGTCGTGGCCCCACATCCAGAGCCGATCCCGCAGGTCGTCCTGGTAGGCGGGCCGCGCGGCCTCCTCGGCGCGAGACCAGGAGTTCGCCGCCGCCAACCAACCGCCTCCCATCAGGGCCGAGGTCGTCTTCAGAAAATCACGACGGTCCATGACGATGCTCCTTGGGACGTGTATCAGGCCACGGCGGTTTGGGTGGGGTCGCGGTGGGCGTCGGGGTGACGCCGCTGGACGAGGTCGTCGTAGATCTCGACGTACTGCCGGGCGCTGCGGGACCACGACCAGTCGGTCTCCATGCCGCGCCGGACCAGCCGACGCCAGGTGGGAGGCTCCGACCAGGCGCTCAGGACGCGGTTGAGCGCGGACCAGAGCGAAGCGGGGGTGGGTTCGTTGAACACGAAGCCGGTGGCGCGGCCGTCCGCGTAGGTCTCCGGAGTCAGGTCGACCACGGTGTCGACCAGTCCGCCGGTGGCGTGGACGACCGGGACCGTCCCGTGGGCGAGGCTGTAAAGCTGGTTCAGGCCGCAAGGCTCGAAGAGGCTGGGCATCAGGAAGACGTCGGCCCCGGCCTCGATCTGGTGGGCCAGATCGTCCGAGAACCCCAGATAGGCCCAGACCTTCTCCGGGTGTCGCGCGGCCAGGTCTTCAAGCAGTTCATGGTACTTCGGGGCGCCGGTCCCCAGGACGATCAACTGGACGTCGTGTTCGAGCAG
>CALCIC010000340.1 GCA_937907405.1 uncultured Isosphaeraceae bacterium
CGAAGAAGACGCTGTCGAGGTGGAATAAAAGGCCCGCCAGACCGACCAGGATCGACCCCGCGCCGACGACCACGCCGATCGTCCAGGCCGTTCGCGCCCGCCAGCGCGACGCGCCGGCCGGCCGCCGGCCGCGCGGCGCCGGCAGCGGACCGCCGATCAGCATCGCCAGCGCCAGCAGCGGAGCCGCCGTCAGCGAGAACACGACGGGGACGAGTTCGGCCGGGTGGGCGAACGCGTTGATCGCGTGTGCGATCGCGACGTCCACCGCGAGGAAGCCGATGTTGCCGATCGCGAACAGCTCGACCCAGAACAAGGGGCCGGTCAGCCACGCCCATCTTCCGCTACTCAGCCGATACGGCATCGCTCCGGCCTCCCGGCGTCCGAGGTTCGTCCGCGGGCTTCGAAGCGGCGGCGGCCTTGGCGGCCGGCTTGGACCGGATCTCCTCCGCTGATTTCTTCAATTCTGTAAGCTTCGATACGATCTCGTAGAACCCGTGCCACTGGACGAAGTCGGCCCCCCCCATGTAGGCGCCGTGCTTCGCGGTCCGGCCGCCGTAATGCCAGAGGTCGAAATACAGGTATTCGATCGGCTCGTCGAACGGCTCGGCGGTCAGCAGGCCGTCCTTGTACAGGCCGTCGATGACCTCCTTCGCCTCCTTGACCAACTGGTTCGTGGATTTCACGACCCCCTCGGCCTCGCTGTAGAACTTGAGGATGCGCGGGCTGGTGTGGCATTTCAGGCAGATCGCCTGCATGTTCCGCTTGCCTTCCGCGTACTTGGGGCGGCGCTCGGAGACGGTGGCGAACAGGAAATACGAGAGCCGCTCCGTCACGTCGTGAGTGAACTTCTCGCCTTCCAGCCCGCTCATGTGGCAGGTGGCGCACGTCGGTACGGACATGTCTCTGGTCGTCAGCTTCTCCGGCCGCGCCTTCAGGTTCATGGCGGCTCGCTGGGCGTTGAACAGGACGCCGTGCTTGGACTCGTGGTAGATTTCGAGCTGCGAGTGGTCGGGCCCCATGTGGCACTGGCCGCAGGTCTCGGACAGTCGCGCCAGTTCGACCGACGCGACGTGACGCGCGTGGCATGCCGTGCACGACCCGATCGAGCCGTCGGCGTTCGGCTTGCCGACGTCGTGGCATTGGCGACACCCCTTGTTCACGGCCGCGGACCCTTCGATTCCCACCAGCGAGTTCGCGGGGCGGTCGACGGCCCCTTTGTGAATCGCCTCGCTGAAGGCGATCTGCTCGGCGGTGAAATCTTCGGGGCCGGTCACCGCCGCCCAGGCGGGCGCGGCGTGCCGGCTCTTAAGGTATTGATCGTACTGCTGGGGATGGCAACCCTGGCAGTTGGCCGAGCTGAGCTTCTTGGTGATCGTGAAACCCTTGTGGTCGAGCGGCTCCTGCCCCTTGGTGGGCTGGTGGCAGTCGAGGCAGTTGATGCCCATCTCGTTGTGCCGGCTCATCTCATATTCGTGGATCACTGCCGAGGTCTCCTTGAGATGGCACTCGGCGCACTTGCCGTTCGCCTTGACCAGGTCGGCGGTCGGCCGCTTGACCTCGACGTGAGGCCGCTTCGACTGGATCATGAACGCCGAAACAATCATGGCCGTGCTGAGCAAGACGGCGATGAACAGGCCGCGGAACGACATGAGACCCCCCCAATATCGTGAACCCTGAAGACGTGGGCGATCGCGACGTTCAAGGTAACGCGGCGGCGACTTCGGGCCAAGCCCCTGTCATCAACGCGCCAAGGCTTTCTGGCGGCTGCGCCAGTCGACGGCGCGGGAGATGCGGAAATCCGGGCACGAGACGAGAATCCCCTTCTGTCGTCCGCCGCTTGACAAGCAGGAATGCGGGCGTCCACACTCAAACGCATCGACTGACTCAAGATCCCGGTCTTTCTCACTTGAAGCGGCCCGATCCACGCCCGATTGTTTCCTGGCGCTAAGCTTGCCCCGCCGCGCTCGCTCGTCCTGACGGTTCCGTCCATCGCCCAAAAAGGTTCCTGACCCCTTTTTCGACTGACCCCTTTTTCGACTCCACCAAGTGATCGACGTCAAGACGCTGCTTAGCGGAGGCTACAAATGACGACGGCCAGGACGATTCCAGGGGCCGCCGTGGCCCTGGTCCTCGGATGGATGGGATTCGCGATGATGAACGACGAGCCGCCAGCCAAACCGGCCGCCTCCCCCGCGCCGCCTCGTCAGGTGACGGTTCGGCTGCTCGGGCCG
>CALCIC010000341.1 GCA_937907405.1 uncultured Isosphaeraceae bacterium
GAGCGTCATGTTCGTTTCCTTGCGGCCCAGACCGCCAGCTTCTCGCGGAAGATTTTCGAGTTGTGGCGGACGTCGACCGGGAACGATCGGTGGAACAAGATCGACTTGATCCGCCTGGCGTGCTCGAATTGCGAGCCCAGGGCCAGCAGTTCACTACGGACCTTGTCGCGATCGCGACGACTCAGCCGTCGTACCGGCTCGACGCAGAGCACCGGCGTCCTTCCCTCGGGGCGATCCACGCCGACCAGGGCCGACCGCGCGACTTCGGGATGGGCGTTGAACACCCCCTCGCAGCAGATCGTGTGCAGCGTGGCGTCGCTCAGCTCGACTCGGTGCGCCTTCCGGCCGCAGAACCAGAGTCGACCCCGGTCGTCCAGGTAGCCGACGTCTCCCATTCGGTGGTAAAAGGTTCCGCCGGATGAATCGACGATCTTCGCCAACGCCGTGGCTTCGGGTCGTCCGAAGTACTCGCGGGTGACGACCGGTCCGGAGACGACCACCTCGCCGATCTCGCCGTCCGGCAGGAGTAGATCGTCGCTCCACCTGGGGATCGGCTGATCGCTGATCCGGATGATCTTGACGACGACGTCGCCGCACGGCCTGCCGACGCAGACGCCCCGGCCGAGGTCCGTCTGCTTCCCCGTCTCGCCGAGGATCTCGGCGCTGCCGATCGAGGCGACCGGGAGTGCTTCGGTGGCGCCGTAGGGGGTGAAGATCTCCGCCGGCGGTTCGAGCAGGCGGGCGAAGGCGTCGAGCACCCGAGGAGACGCCGGCGCGGCGGCCGTGACCCCCCGGCGCAACGTCGGGATCTTGAGCCCCTTCGCCGCGCCGGCCGGGCCGACGCGCTTCAAGAGCGCCGGCGAGCCGAACATGTTGGTCGGGCCGAAATCCTCGATCGCCTCGAACAGCTTCTCCGGGTCGACCCGGGCGGGGCGCGTCGGGTCCATCCGGGGGACGATCGACGTCATCCCAAGCGCCGGGGCGAATAGCGCGAACAGAGGGAACGTGCAGAGGTCGATCTCGCCCGGCTCGATCTGGTAGAGCGATCGGAAGCAGGCGATCTGCGCCTCGAAGATCGCGTGAGTGTAAACGGCCCCCTTGGGAGGCCCCGTGCTGCCGCTGGTGAAGAGGATCGCCGCCGGCTCGCCGGACTTCACGGTCCGGAAGACCGGCGCTTCGACTCGGCCGCCGGCGAGCGCGTCGCGGCCCCGCGCGCGGACGGCGTCGAGCGCCGTGCTCCCCAGGCCGTCGAGCCACTTGCCCTGGCCCGTCATGATCACGCGGCGGACCGTGTCGCGACCCCAGCCGAGCGCCTTGCGGGCGACGACGGCCCGCGCGATCCCGATGAACGTCTCCGGCTCCGCTTCGTCGAGGCAGCGGCCCAGGCTCTTGACGCCGATCCCCGGATCGATCAACACCGGGACGATCCCGGCCTTGAAGAGGCCGAAGACCAGCGAGAAGAAGTCGAGCCCCGGCCGGACCATCACCGCGGCGCGGCTGCCTCGGGGCACGGCCTCCTCGATCAGACCGGCGGCGACCGCGTCGCTGTCCCGGTCGAGCTGGCGGTAGGTGAAGTGGCTGTACCGGATCGTCCCGGCCGCGCCACGGCCCTGGGGGACGACGACCGCCGCCTGATACGGTCGGCGGACCGCCATGTCGTGCAGGTGCCGCGCGATGTTGGTCCGGCGGTCGTCGTCGGCCTCGGCGTCCCCCGCGTCGGGGCTCGGCGTGTTCATGTCCGGTTCAACTCTCGGCGGCTTGCGTCGCGGTCGCCGTCGAGGGCGACTCGGGCGCGTTCAGAAAACTCTTGATCTCGGGGATGAGGCTCTCGGCCTCGTCCTCAAGGATGTAGTGCCCGGCCTCGGGGTAGCGACGGACGAGGGCGCGCGGAAACCGCCGCTCCCATTCCTTCAGGAACGTCTCGTCGAACACGAAGTCCTTCATCCCCCAGCCGATGAACATCGGGACCGACCGAAGCAGGTCCAACCGGCCTTCGACCCAACCCACCAGATTGTAACTCTGGTCCCGCGGCTGAAGTGGGATGTCCTGGACGAACCGATGAACGGCGATCCGGTCCTCCCACGAATCGTAGGGGGCCGCGTAGGCTTCGCGGAGCGACCTGGGCATCGGCTTCTTGGTGCAGCCGATGGACGCCGCGCCCCGCGCGAAGCCGTTCAGCCCGCGGACCGCCAGCGCCCCGACCGCCGGGGTGCGGCAGAGGCTCAGCGTCCAGGGGAACCGCTTCTCCTTCGGCATGTGGAACGCCGCCGTGTTAAGCACGACCATCCGGGCGATCCGCTCGGGATGGCGCGCGGCGTAGGCCGTGCCGATCAGGCCCCCCCAATCATGGACGACGAGCGTCACGTCGTCCACGATCCCCAGGTGGTCGAGCAGCCGCTCCAGGTCGTCCACCCGGCTTTCCAGCGTGTAGCGGTACCGCGCGTCGTCCGGCTTGTCGGAGAGCCCGCAGCCGACGTGGTCGGGGACGATCGTCCGATGCGAAGGGCTGAGCGCCTCGACCAGTCGACGGTAGTAGAACGACCACGTCGGGTTGCCGTGGACCATGACGACGGGCCGGCCCTCTCCCTCATCAAGGTAATGAAGGCGCAGGCCGTCGCGGTCGAAGTCGCGGCCCGGATGGGCGGCCAGGAATTCCCGGAGTTCGGGGATGGTGCTGCGCTGCGATTCGATCATCCGGCTTACCACTCCAGGCCCAGCATCAAGCAGTTCAGGCCGCTGCCGATCCCCAGGAACGCGACCCGGTCGCCGGGATGGAGGACCTGGCGGTCCTCGGCCAGCGCGGCGGTCAGCGGCAAGGAGACGGTCCCCATGTTGCCGAGGTACGGGAACGTGGAATAATCCTTCTCGATCGGCAGGCCCAGCGACCGGAGGATCGTGTCGCGGTGCGAGCCGCCGACCTGGTGGCAGACGACCTTGTCGACCTGCTCCTTGACCCAGCCGACCTTGCGGAGGAACGACTGCCAGGTCTTGACTCCAAGTTCGACGCCGTGGGCCAGCACGGCCGGCGCGTCGGTCGACGTGAACTGTTGCAGCGGCCCGTCGACCAACGGCTTCACCGCCTCGACGCCCCATCGGCAGAGGTTGTGGAATTGCGGCGCCGACTGGACCGCGCCGCCGAGCAGCTTTCGCCGTTTGGCTCGCGAAAGCTGGCCGTCGGTCAGCAGCACGGCGACCGCGCCCGAACCGCCGGTCAGCGTGGCCAGCGCTTCCTTGAAGAACTCCATGCTTGGGTTTCGCCGCATCCGCTCGATCATGACGTCGTTGATTTCGCGGGCGGTTTCGCAGGCGACGACCATCCCGGTGCGGATCTGCCCCAGCTCGATGCGATTGGCGACGTCGATCACGCCGCTGAGGACGCCAAGGCAGGCGTTGCTCAGGTCGTGGATGACGGCGCCGGGGCTGATCGCCAACTCGGAGGCGATCCGGCAGGCCGTCGCCGGCTCGAAGTATTCGCGGCAGACGCCGCCGTAAACCAGGGCCTCGACCTGATCGGCGGCGAAGTCGGCCGCCTCCAGAGCGCGGCGGGCCGCGACG
>CALCIC010000342.1 GCA_937907405.1 uncultured Isosphaeraceae bacterium
CGGATGCTCGACGAGGAGTCGACCCGCGAGCGATTCCTCGGCCTCGGACGATCCACCGCTGAACCCCCGGCCGCTTGACCGAGAGACCGAACCTCCCTCGTCGATCGGTCTCACTTCGAAACCCCTCAATCCTCGGGCGTTACTCGAAGCAGCCTCGCGCGCCGGGCGGACGTCGCGTTCCGCAAGGCCCGAGGCTGCTTACGCCCCCCGCTGCTTCGATTTCCGCGACGCGATGCAGGGCCTTCCCATGCTCCATCCGTAAGCAGCCGCCTCTTCAAGTCCCCCGCTCAACGCCTCGTGGGCGATTCTCAAGGCTCGCCATGGTCTCCATTCGGCGGGCTCTGGAACTCGACCGCCCTCCCCTGGCGCTTCAGAATTACCACGCGGCGTTTGGGTTTGTCATCGAACCGCTCTTGGAAAGATGCAAACATGCATCACGATGTCCCATCGTCGCCATGGCGGCTCTATCCTTCATAAGTACACAAGTGCAGTGCCGCCCTGAATCGCCGGACGGACCAACGCATGGTCGCCGCGGCTTGCCGCTCAACCGTCGTCGTCCTGGTGGCGCGGCATCCCTCGCAGGCCCGATTATCAGCCCCGCTCAGTCGGGGGCGGTGCGGCGTCGCGCGCCGAGCGCCTTGATCCGACGGCGTTCGGCCTCGAGCCGTGATTCCGAACAGCTCCGAGCCCAAAAGAAGGGAACAACCATGAAAATCACTTTCGTGTGTCCGACGTTCGACATGGGTGGAGGGCAGCGAGTCATCGCTCTTTATGCCGACCAGCTTGAGGCGCGCGGCCATGACGTCGTCGTCGTAGCTCCGCCGTCGAGGCGTCGAACCCCGCGAGAGGTCCTCCGCTCCGTCTTGAGAGGGCGCGGGTTCGCATGGAACCCGAAAAAAGCTCCGTCGCATTTCGACGGCCTGTCCCACATGACCAAGGTGCTCGATCGTTATCGGCCCGTTTCCGCCCGCGACGTCCCAGACGCCGACGTCGTCATCGCGACTTGGTGGGAGGCGGCGGAATGGGTCGCCGAACTCCCTGACAGGAAAGGAAGCAAGGTCTATTTCATCCAAGGACACGAGGTCTTCCCGTACCTGCCGATCGACCGGGTCGAAGCTACGCTCAGGAACGATTTCTGCAAGATCACCATTTCTCAGCGCATGATCGACATTCTCCGTGATCAGTACGGCGAACACGACGTCGCGCTGGTTCCTAACGGGGTGGACGTTCGACAGTTTCGGACGCTTCGGCGCTCGAAGAGACCGACCCCCGCAGTTGGCTTCGTCTATTCGCCGGGACCGGTCAAGGGCGCCGACGTGGCTTTGAAGGCGTACTCGATCGCGGCGGAACGCGTGCCCGGCTTGCGATTGGTCGCCTTCGGCGCGGAACCTCCGTGCCCCCAGGTCAAGCTTGCTTCTCGCATGGAATTCACCCGTCTACCGTCCCAGAGGCAGATCCCTCGAATCTACGGTCAGTGCGACGCCTGGTTGTTCCCGAGTCGGAATGAAGGGTTCGGCCTTCCGATCCTTGAGGCGATGGCGTGCCGCACCCCAGTCATCGGCACCCCCACGGGCGCGGCCCCGGAATTGATCTCTCAGGGGGGGGGCGTCCTCGTACCCATGGACGATCCCGAAGCGATGGCGGAAGCGATCGCGGCCGTCGTCGGGCTCGAAGATCCGGAATGGAGAGCCCTCTCGGACGCTGCCCTGAACACCGCGCGTCGAAACTCATGGGACGCATCGATCGACATGTTCGAAGCCGCGCTGGAAGCCGCCGCGGCGAGCGACAACCCCACGTTCGAGCCGTCGGTGAACTTCGCGGAACTGAAAACCGCGAAGGCCCGCCAAGCTCAGTACGAACAGGAGGCGAGCGAACTGGTGACCTCATGAGTCGGAGTCTCGCCCGGGTCGAATAGAAGACGGATTCGACGGCCCGGGCGCGATTCGTTCGAATTCGGGACGCGGGCGCCGGCTCGCGCCTCGCGTTCGAACCGGCTCTGGACGATTGCGGTCGTCGACGTCTCAAGGCCGCTCCCCAAAACCTCCGAACCGCGATTTGCTGACGCCCCGGGTACTCGGTTGCCAACGGCGAGAAGCCGCCGCACAATGAATGGGCCCGTCCTCTTGGTTCGAGGCCGAGGGTCGTCACGGGTCGCCGGCGCGGGCGGGCGCTCCGGTTTCTCCAGTTGCGTTCGGAGGGTTGATCAAATGGGTTCCGATGCGAAGACGCCTCGCCGTGAGTTTCTCCGAAGAACCGGCGCGGCCGCGGCGGCGGGGATCGCGTTTCCGACGATCGTCTCCGGCCGGGCGCTGGGACGAACGGACGCGGCGCCGGCGTCCGAACGGATTCGGCTCGGGTTCATCGGCGTCGGCAACCAGGGGACGAGCAACCTCAAGGCGTTTTTGGGTCTCAAGGATGCGGAGGTGGTCGCCCTCTGCGACGTCGACAAGGGCCATTTGGCCAAGGCCGCGAAGATCGCCGAGGAGGGGGGACGGAAGATCTCGACCTTCGGCGATTACCGCAAGCTACTTGACGACAAGGCGATCGACGCCGTCGTCGTCACCACGCCCGACCACTGGCACGCGTTGGCCACGACCGACGCCTGCGTCGCCGGCAAGGACGTGTACTGCGAGAAGCCGTTGAGCCTGACGGTCGCCGAGGGCCGAACCATGGTCGACGTCGCCCGCAACGCCAAGCGGATCGTCCAGACCGGCAGTGACGGGGGGGAGGCGATTGTCCGCTTCATCGGCCCCGGCGAGATGTTCGGCGCGGCGCCGCTGTTCACCGACCGGCGCTTTCCGGCCGACGCGATCACCGTCGAGGCGTCGACCGTGTTCAGCTGGAGCGGCAGCGACCTGCTGGCGCTGATGGCGCGGCACGGTGCGATTTCAACCAACATGATCCGCATCCTCGGCACCCGGATCGCACAGCTTCAGGAACGGGTGCGAGAACTGACGA
>CALCIC010000343.1 GCA_937907405.1 uncultured Isosphaeraceae bacterium
TCTTCAAGATCGTCGGCGAGGAGTCGGTCGCCGCCGGCACCCGGCGGATCGTCGCGCTCACCGGCCCGTCGGCCCTCGAATACGTCCGCGAGGAGGAAGAAGCCCTCTCCCGGCTGTCGGCGACCCTCAAGGTGCCGCCGAGCCAGGTCCCCGACCGCGTCGCGGCGCTCCTCGACGAGATCAAGGCCCTCAAGAAGCAGGCCGCCCAGCGGAAGCCCGAGGCCGGCGCCAGGACCTCGGCCGACGACCTGCTCGCCGCCGCCCGGTCGGCCGGGGGGGCGACCGTCGTGGTCGCGAGCGTCGAGAACGCCTCGCCCGACGACCTCCGCGTCCTGATCGACGGCCTCCGCCGCAAATGCGACAAGGGGCTCGCCGCGCTTTTGATCACCTCGGCCGACGACAAGGTCCAACTCGTCGCCGGCTTCTCGCGCGACCTGGTCGACAAGGGCCAGCACGCCGGAAACTGGCTTAAAAAAGTCGCCCCCGTGGTGGGCGGCGGCGGCGGCGGCCGTCCCGACCTCGCCCAGGCCGGCGGCAAGAAGCCCGACCAGATCCCGGCCGCGCTTGAAGCGGCCTGGATCGTCATCCAGGAAGCCCTCGGCGGTTGATAAACCGATAAAGGTGGTCTTGACGTTCGCATCGGGGCATGTAGGATGGTTTTTTTCCCAACGAGATTGGGATTCCGCGACCAGCGTCCATTTTGCGATTCAGGCGTATTTTTCCATGAAGTGTTATCAAGCGAAGACCGGGGAGCTGACGCGTCAGTGGTTCACGATTGACGCGGAGGGTCAGGTCGTCGGTCGACTCGCGGCGCAAATCGCCTCGATCCTGATGGGCAAGCACCGGCCGACCTACACCCCCCACGTCGACACCGGCGACTACGTGATCGTCACCAACGTCGACAAGGTGGTCTTCTCGGGCAACAAGTGGCAGCAGAAGACGTACCAGCGGTACTCGGGCCACCCCGGCGGGCAGAAGGAAGAGGCCGCCTGGAAGCTGTTCGAGCGACGCCCGGAGCGCATCCTTGAGTTGGCGGTCCAGCGGATGATGCCCAAGAGCAAGATGGGCCGTCACATGCAGGACAAGCTCAAGCTTTACGTCGGCCCCAACCACCCGCACCAGGCCCAGGGCCCGATCCCGCTCGTCCCCTTGTCGGGACGGCCGACCCCCGCCGGCGCGTTGGTTTCGGTCGCTCCGGTCGCGAAGACCTCCAACCGCCTCTCTCGCGGCGAAGCCGTTCAAGAGACCGCCCCCGCCGAAGCCTCGGCCGAGTGATTGTATTTGATCGATTGACGGACCCCGCCGCGTCGGCGTCGACGCCCCGCTCGTCGACCGAATCAGCCGAGACGGGACTTTCCAGCCAGCCAGCCAAAGGTTGAGAACACGAATATGGCAGCGACCGCAGAGAAGACGTTCACCTGGGGCACCGGCCGGCGGAAGACTTCGGTCGCCCGGTGCCGGATCAAGGACGGCACCGGCCAGTTCATCGTCAACGGCCTCGACGCCCGCGAATACTTCCCGCTCGAAGTCTGGCAGACCGACATCCGCGCCCCGCTCAAGGCGACCGAGATGACCGAACGCGTCGACGTGTTCGTCAACGTCGTCGGCGGCGGCAAGTCGAGCCAGTCCGGCGCCGTCCTCATGGGCGTCGCCCGCGCCCTCAAGGCCCACCGCGACGACCTCGACCAGGCCCTCCGCGACGGCGGCTACCTCACCCGAGACGCCCGAATGGTCGAACGCAAGAAGCCCGGCCGCAAGAAGGCCCGCAAGAGCTTCCAGTTCAGCAAGCGCTGATCTCTCGGCCCTCGCCGAACCCGAATCACAAAGCCCGAACCGCCACGGTCGCGAGACCTGGCGGTTCGGGCTTTTTCGCGCGCTCATGGGCTTAGGATTCGGGACTTGATTTTGCTTGATTCGCGGTCTCCGGCCGTTTTCAATAGGGGGCGTACTCGCCTGGTTTTCGAGTTTCCCGCCGGAAACAACCCTCCTCCACCTCCTCCTCCACTGGAGACGCCTTATGATCGGGTCGTGGAAATCCATCGCCGCGTCCGGGCTCGCCTCGTTCATGCTCTTGGGCCTCGCGGTCGGATCGGCGCGGGCCGACGGGCCGAACGGTTCGTCATGGGCGAAGGTCACCGAGGACGACCGCGCGATCAAGATCGAGACTGACCTGATCGAGGCCGTGATCCCCAAGAAAGACCCCAAACACTGGATGACCGGGATCGAGAAAGGCTCGTTTCTTGATAAGACGACGGGGTTCCGCGAGGCCGGCGACGGGCTGATGGTCATCGACTGGCTGATGGAGGCCGGCAGCGACGCGGGCTGGAAGGACGAGGACGTCGCGCCGGCGAAAGTGGGAATCGACCGCTACACCTGGTACGAGAACTCTACCGACCCGGCGAAGCGCGATTACGCCCTGATGGCCCACGGCAGCAGCCATCGCAAGCGAGCCGTCGAGGGGCCGCAGCTCTGCCACCGGATGAAGCCCGTTCAGCCGACGATCATCCAGGGCGACGACTTCATCGCCGTGACGACCACGTATCAGTACGAGGTCGCCGCGCCCGGCAAGAAGCCCGGCTCGCGATGGACGCAGCGGATCGTGTTCCCCAGGGGGAAGCGGTACTTCGTCCTGATGGACAAGATCGACACCGTCAACGACTCGGACGAGATGTTTCT
>CALCIC010000344.1 GCA_937907405.1 uncultured Isosphaeraceae bacterium
TCCCAGGCCGCGACCGCCCCAGCCGTGGCCGTATCCGCCATATCCGTACCCGCCGCGGCCGAATCCACCGTAGCTGTTGCTCAGGCCGTGATTGCCGATTTGGCCGATGTTGCGGTTGAAGCTCGCGTGGTTGACGTTGACGACCCCTTGGTTGCCGCCGACGCCCCAGCCGCCGAGTCCGGCCGATCCGCGCATGCCGGCGCCGACGCCCCCCCCGGCGTGCCCCCAGGTGAGCGAGCCGGGACGATTACCTAGTCCGCCGCTCAGGCCCGAACGGCCTCCCAGAGCCGGGCCGCCCATCCCCGGGCGGCCTCCGACGCCGGCCATCGAACCGCCGCGCTGTCCCCAGTTGATCGCGCCCGCGTTGCTCATCCCCGCGCGTCCGCCGCCCCAGCCGGCCTGACCGCCGATGCCCGGTCGACCGCCAAGGCCGCCCATCCCCACGCCCGGGTTCCCGCCGAGCCCTCCCATCGAGCCGCGATGGCCGAAGTTGATCGCGCCTCCGTTGCCGAGGCCCGCATGACCTCCGGCGTTCCCCAGCGTCGGACCTCTCATGGCTCCGTTGAATCCACCCAACGACCCGCCCATCTGCCGCGCGCCGCCAAGGCCGCCCATCCCCACGCCCGGGTTCCCGCCGAGGCCCCCCATCGAGCCGCGATGGCCGAAGTTGATCGCGCCTCCGTTGCCGAGGCCCGCATGCCCTCCGGCGTTCCCCAGCGTCGGACCTCTCATGCTTCCATTGAAGCCGCCGAGCCCGCCCCCCATGTGCTGCATGCCGCCTCCCATGCGCATGCCGCCGAACCCGCCGCCCATGTGCTGCATGCCGACGCCCCCCATGCGCATGCCGCCGAGCCCGCCCCCCATGTGCTGCATGCCGCCTCCCATGCGCATGCCGCCCATGTGACCGCCCCCCATGCCTCCCATGTGGCCGCCGCCCATGCCCCCCATCATGCCGCCGCCCATGCCGCCGCCGTGTCCACCATGCTGAGCCAGAACGGGAGAATTCGACGAGAAGACGAGGAGCGTCGCCAGTCCGGTCGTCGCCAGAAATGCTGTTCGCCTTGTCATGAGCCGCTCCCTTCCAGATGCAATCAAGTCGCGCGCGGTCGATGCTTTTATTCTATGCTCGGCAAGTCCGAAGAGTTCAGCGCGGAGCTTGTTTTCTCAACCATACCGCGAAATTGATGCCGGCGTCGTCCGCATGTGGCGAAGGGAGTTTTCCGCGCGATCGATCGTTAGGGCCGTCGCAATAGGGATGCGCCGACGCCTTGACGCCTCGGTTTCCCAGTTCGCTTGACCAACTCGGAGGTTTTGATACGATAAATAAATATAGAGTGAGCGATCTTCCCCAAAGAGAGACGATGCTCGATGCGCTGGTCCGCTGATCGATTTCGGTCCTGGCTCTTGCTGACCGCCTGCATGGCGGTCCTGGGAGCGTTCTGGACCGGGGTCGAGGCGCGGGGGTGTTCGGAGCCTTCGCCCGTCCGTGTCGACGGCGGCCGTTCCTGCTGCGCGCCCGAGCCGGGCGCCCCGTGCTGCTGCCAGGAGGCGGCCGACGAGCGGCACCCCTCCGGCCAGGCCGCCTCGAGCGCGACGAAGGGCTACACGCATCGGTCTTCCTGCGGGTGCGTCGCCAACCCGTCGAGCCCCGCGGATCGGCCTTCGCGGCCTTCGAGCTCGACTTCCGAACCCGTCTCCGTCTCCGTCGCGATCTCGCCGACCTGGGAGCCCGACGCACGCTCGCGGTCGTTCACCGCTCCGAGAACGCCGCCGTTCGACCCGCTTGGGACGTCTGTCCTGATGCGCACGTCACGATTCCGGTTCTGACCTCCTCCTCTGGCTCGCCCCATCGATCGCGGGGATTCCCCGCCTTCTCATCGCGAACCTGAACGAGTACGGCCGCGCGCGGTCCAGACCGAGGAGGAATCGATTATGTCGGATTTATTGAACGATCGAGCGAACGTCCGTCCCGAGGCGGCCGCGCCGACGCGCTGGGAGAAGTTCCGGCTGGTGGTCAAGGTGGTGGAGCTGCGGCTGCGGTTCGTCGCCTTGATGGCCTGCACGGGGCTGGCCTTCGCCTACTGGGATGAAATCTGGAACGAATACGACAAATGGACCCGGCCGGCCGCCGCCCGAGTGGTCGCCGACGCCGAGCACGAGTTCTACTGCCCGATGCACCCCAGCGTCGTCCAGGCCGAGCCCGGCAACTGCCCGATCTGCGGGATGCCGCTCTCGAAGCGCAAGAAGGGACGCGTCGAGGCGCTGCCGAACGGGGTCGTCTCGCGGGTCCAGCTCGCCCCGATGCGGGTGGCGCAGGGAGGGGTCAGGACGGCCGAGATCGGCTATGAGCCGCTGGCCGAGACGATCTCGACGGTCGGCTTCGTGGCGTTCGACGAGCGGAACCTCAAGCGGATCTCGTCGCGGACCAAGGGGTTGGCGCGGGTCGAGAAGCTGCTGGTCGACTTCACCGGGACGACCGTCGAAGCCGGACAACCGCTGGCCGAGTTGTACAGTCCCGAGCTGTACCAGGCGATCCGCGAGCTGCTGATGGCCCGGCGAACGGCCGCCGAGACCGAGGGTCGGCTCGGCGCGCCGGGCCGCGGCGTGCTGGGGGATCGCGGCGACTTTTTGACCATGAGCCGCGAGAAACTCGCCCTCTGGGGCGTCGAGGCCGGGCAGGTGGAGAAGATCCTCGCCGCCGGCAAGGCCGAGTACCGACTGCCGATCCTGGCGCCGATCGGCGGGGTGGTGGTTCGCAAGAACATCGTCGAGGGGCAGTACGTCTCCGAGGGGGACGCCCTGTTCGAGGTCGCCGACCTCAGCCGGGTCTGGGTTCAGGCCCAACTCTATGAAGACCAGATCGATCGCGTGCGGATCGGCCAGGAGGTCCATGCGACGGCCGAGGCGTTCCCCGGCGAGTCGTTCGCGGGCAAGGTCGCGTTCATCGACCCCGCGCTCGATCCGACGACCCGGACGGTGAACGTCCGGTACGATCTGCCCAACCCTGACGGCCGGCTTCGGCCGGGCATGTACGCGGTGGTGACGTTCCGCGCTCCGGTCGCCGACACGCCGCAGTACAAGCGGCAGATCGCCCGGGCCGACGCGCCTCGGCCTCGGATGAAGATCACCCGGGCGGTCCGGACCGTCGAGGAGCAGAAGACCTGCCCGGTGACGAAGGCCGCGCTGGGTTCGATGGGGGCCCCGATTTCCGTCGCCGTCAAGGAGGGGGAGATCTGGGTCTGCTGCGCCTCCTGCACGGAGAAGCTGGCCTCCCAGCCGGCCCGTTACCTGACCGACGACGCCCCCGCGCCGACGGGTTCGGTGGTCAGCGTCCCCGAGTCGGCGGTCGTCGACGACGGGGCCCGGCAGCTCGTCTACGTCGAGACCGATCCCGGCGTCTTCGAGGGCCGGGTGGTCGTCCTGGGTCATCGCATCGGCGACCGTTTCCCGGTCGTTTCGGGCCTGGAGGCGGGCGACCGCGTGGCGGCGGCCGGCGCGTTCTTGATCGACGCCGAGAGCCGGCTCACCGCCGGCGCCCCGCCGGATCACGACCACCCCGCTCCCGCCGCCGCGCCGACCGCCTCGGCGCACGGAGGCCGCCGGCGATGATCGAAGCCGTCATCGAGTGGTCGATCCGCAACCGATGGCTGGTGATCGTCGCGTCCCTGGCCATGGGGGGGGCCGGCCTGCACGCGATGCTCACCATGCCGGTCGACGCGATCCCGGACCTGTCCGAGAACCAGGTGATCGTCTTCACCGACTGGATGGGCCGCAGCCCGCAGGAGATCGAGGACCAGATCACCTACCCGCTCTCGGTCAACCTCCAGGGGCTGGCCGGCGTCAAGGTCGTGCGGTCGTCGAGCGAGTTCAACTTCTCGATGATCACGATCATCTTCGACGAGTCGAGCGACTACTATTTCGCCCGCACCCGGGTCCTCGAACGACTGTCGATCGCCTCGACGTTCCTGCCCCCCGGCGCGACCCCCTACCTCGCCCCCGACGCCACGGCCGTGGGCCAGATCTTCTGGTACACGGTCGAGGGGGACGGCCGCGACCAGGGGGAGCTGCGCGCGGTCCAGGACTGGTACGTCCGCTACCAGCTCAACAGCGTCGCCGGCGTCGCCGAGGTCGCGTCGGTCGGCGGCGCGCCCCGCGAGTATCAGATCGACCTGGACCCCAACGCCCTGCGGGCCTACGGGATCAGCCTGGGCGAGGTCTATTCGGCCGTCGCGCGGTCGAACTCGGCCGTCGGCGGCCGGGTCGTCCACCAGGGGAACGCCGAATACCTGATCCGCTCGGTCGGCTGGATCAGGAACCTCGACGACGTCCGCGAGACGGTGGTCGCCGAGCGCAAGGGGACGCCGATCTTCGTCAAGAACCTGGCGACCGTCCAGCTCGGGCCGTCGTTCCGCCGCTCCGTGCTTGAAAAAGACGGCAGGGAGGTCGTCGGCGGCGTCGTCCTGATGCGCTACGGCGAGAACCCGCTGGCGGTCACCCGCGCGATCAAGGAGAAGATCACCGCGCTTCAGCCGGGACTCCCCGAGGGGGTCCGGATCGTTCCGTTCTACGACCGCACGCCGCTGATCCACGGCGCGATCGAGACCGTCCGCGGCACGGTGGTCGAGGAGTTGATCGTCTGCTCGCTGGCGATCCTGTTCGTGATGGGGCACCTCGGCGGCGCGTTCATCGTGTCGATCACGCTCCC
>CALCIC010000345.1 GCA_937907405.1 uncultured Isosphaeraceae bacterium
CCGGGTCGACCAGGGGCCTCGCGAGCTGGTGCTGCGGACGCTCGGCCGGCTCGCCACGGCGAGGGAATTCAACGACCTGATCATCGCCAACCGCAACGACTACCCGATCCGCGTCAGCGACGTCGGCCGGGCCGTCGACTCCAACGAGGAGCCGCGCACCCTCGCCCGTCTCGACGGCGACGGCGCCGTCAGCCTGGTCGTTCAGAAGCAGTCGGGCGTGAACACGGTCAAGGTGGTTGAGGACGTCAAGGCCCGGCTCGAACAGCTCAAGGCCGCGCTGCCGGCCGACGTCTCGACCGAGATCATCCGCGACCAGTCGCGGTTCATCAAGAAGTCGATCGAGGAGGTGAAGTTCCACCTGCTGCTGGCCGCCGTGCTGGTCTCGGCCACGATCCTTCTATTCATCCGCGACTGGCGGACGACGTTGATCGCCACGCTCGCGATTCCGACGTCGATCGTCCCCACGTTCATGTTCATGCGGTACATGGGCTTCACGCTCAACAACATCACCATGCTCGGGCTGATCCTGGCCATCGGCATCGTGATCGACGACGCCGTCGTGGTCCACGAGAACATCTTCCGCCACATGGAAGAGGACGGCATGGACGCGATGGAGGCGTCGCGGAAGGGGACGCGCGAGATCGCCCTGGCGGTGATGGCGACGAGTCTTTCGCTGATCGTCATCTTCCTGCCGATCGCCTTCATGGGAGGGATCGTGGGCCGGTTCTTCTCAAGCTTCGGCCTGACGGTGGCGTTCGCCGTCGCCATGAGCCTGTTCGTCTCGTTCACGCTCACGCCGATGCTTTGCAGCCGGTTCCTCAAGCTCGAAACCGCCGAGCCGGGCCACGGCAGTCAGCCCAAGTCGAAGTCGGGGCTCTTCTGGCGGATCGTCGACGGCTCCTACGTCGGATTGCTCCGGGGCGCGCTGCGGTTCAAGTTCCTGGTCGTGCTGCTGACGATCGGGGTGATCGCCAGCACGGTGCCGATCGGCAGGATGATGGGCCTCTCGTTGATCCCGCGCGACGACCAGAGCGAGTACGAAATCAGCGTGACCGCGCCCGAGGGCTACAGCCTCGACCGCAGCAACAGACTGCTGACCGAGCTGGAGAACCGAGTCTGGGCGCTCAAGGGGACGGAGCACGTCTTCACGACGATCGGCCAGACGGAAGGGGGGCGGCAGGTCAAGGGGGAGGGAGACGTCACCCGAGCCACGATCTACGTCCGGATGACCGAGCTGGAAGACCGCGACTACTCGCAATTCGCGATCCAGCAGGAGGCTCGCGATTTTCTGGTCGACTACCCCGACCTCCGCGTGAGCGTCAACGACGTGTCGGCGTTCCAGGGGGGGCGTCGCTCTCAGACGTTCCAGGTCAACCTCGCCGGCCCGGACCTTGAGAAGCTTTCCGAGTACGCCGACGAGCTGATCGCCGGCTTGAAGAAGCAAGGCAACATCGTCGACCTCGACACGACGATGTCGCTCCGCAAGCCCGAGGTTCAGGTGCAGGTCGACCGCGAGGCGGCGAGCGACCTGGGCGTGCCGGTCGGCACCGTGGCGGACACGCTCCGGGTCCTGGTCGGCGGGCTGCCGATCACCAAGTTCCGCGACGGCGAGGAGCAGTACGACGTCTGGCTCCGGGCCGACGCCACGGAGCGGGCCAACACGCAGGACCTTTACCAGCTCACGCTGCCGTCGCCGACCGCCGGCCTGGTCAAGCTGGCGAGCCTCGCCAGGCTGGTCGACGAGCGCGGGCCGACCGAGATCGAACGCCTCGGCCGCGAGCGGATCGTGACCGTGCTCGGCAACCCCGAGGGCATCCCCCTGGGCGAGTCGATCTCCCGCGCCGAGACGATCCTCAAGAAGATGAACCTCCCCCCCCAGTACCGGTACATCTTCACCGGCCAGGCCAAGACGCTGGGAGAGACGGGCTACTACTTCTTGATCGCCTTCGCCCTGTCGATCACGTTCATGTACCTGATCCTGGCGGCGCAGTTCGAGAGCTGGATGCAGCCGATCGCGATCCTCATGGCGCTGCCCGTGACGATCCCCTTCGGCATGCTCTCGCTCGTCCTGTTCAACACGCCGATGGACCTGTACGCGATGTTCGGCCTGTTCATGCTGGTGGGGATCGTCAAGAAGAACGGCATCCTTCAGGTCGACGCCGCCAACCAGCTTCGGGCCAAGGGCCTGTCGCGCCACGACGCGACCATCGAGGCCAACAAGACGCGGCTGCGGCCGATCCTGATGACCACCGTCATGCTCGTCGCGGCGATGGTGCCGATCGCCCTGGGCAAGGGCCCCGGAGCCGGCTCGCGGGCGAGCATGGCCAAGGTCATCATCGGCGGCCAGATGCTCTCGCTGATTCTGGCGCTGTTGGTCACTCCGGTCTTCTACGTGCTGCTCGACCAGGTCGTGAACCTGTCGCGCCGGATGGGCCTGCGGTTCTCCGTCGAACCGCCCCCGCGAACCACGACCGCGACCGCGACCGCGACCGCGAGAGCCTCCATTTCTTGAGATGAGACGGGCCCGCGCCGGGGCGGATCGGACTGGTTTGAAGCAGTCTCGACCCGCCCCGGGGGCGATCTCAACTTCAGCGTCGTCGCGTATCCGCCGTGGCTTCGCCGGGGTTGGAGAGGACGACCGGCCGGCCGTTGGAGGCGTCCGGCTTGCGGTTCTGGGCGACGATCTCGCGGAACCGCTCGCGGGCCGGCGCGTCGACCATGCTCTGCTTCATCGCGACGTCGGTGGCCCAGGCCGGATAGTTGACCACCAGGCGGCTCATCAATGACACGAACTGCCCCGCCTCGCGAACCTGGTCCTCAAGCACGCGCTCGATCACCGGGCGGATCGTCCGGGCCAGCGTCTTCCAGCCCTTCGAGTCGACCTTCACGAACGCCTCGACGTCGTGCTGGACGTAAGGCTCGCGGTTCACCTCGCGATAATATCCGGAGTGCAGTACCAGGAGAATCCGGGCGTCGATCCGGGCGTTGCCTCGCGGGCTGATGTAGCTCAGATAGGCCAGCAACACATGGACCCGGGGAGTCCGAAGCACGAAATCCCAGGTCGCCGTGGAGCCCGATCCGTCCTCCCCCTGGTACCGGTTCGGGCCGATCCGCTTGACCTGCACGGGCGACTCCGCCAGGTCCTTCCACAAGGCCAGGGTGATCACCGGTTCATTCACCAGCGACATGTACAACCCGGCGTTGCACGGAAACGATTCAGGATCCCCCTGGCGGTGAAACGTGTGCTCGCGGATCACCTCGTCGACCTGCTCACGGAATTCGGCCGGAACCTGATCCATGGGCAGGACTCGCGCGGGGTCGGTCTTCGACCATCCCCCCAGCCCCGCCGCGCTCGCACTGAACGTCGAGATCGGCAAGGGCATGATCGAGACCGCGAGCATCAGCAAGAGGCCCAGACCGAAGCCCCGCTCCGCCGAGCCTGATCGGCTGTTCCCAAGTCCGCTCATGTGTCGCTCCATCGCCGCGCAGCCGCGCATGGCATCGCGGAACCCTCGGGACTCCTCCCCCGAGGCCGCGCTCCTCGTATCCACAGTCCTTAGAATCGGCCGATCAGCCGCCATTCCTGACCCTCTCCCGAGTAAAACAGGTAATATCCGCATCGAGAGAGAAACCAGGCGATTTGGAGAACGTATCGGGCCCGATCGGCGGTCGGGCGCTCGGCGGATTCAAGGCGGCCCTGTGAACGCCCGTGCCAATGGCGCATATCTTAAATGGAATAGAAGCGGCACCGGCCGGGGACGTCCGTTCGGGCTGATGCTTGATGGTCGACCGACGTCCGCCGAGGCCGACCCCGACGATCGTGGAGGAAGGAGGTCGTTTCGCGATGGGGACCGGGGCGGCTTGTTTCGGGCGCATTCTCAGGTCCGAATCGCGATCGAACGATACAATAGAGCAAGCGGTTCGGGCGAATCCCTCGCGACGGCTCGGTCTCGCCAAACTCTCGGAGGAATCGGAATCATGCGTCTGCTCTCCACCACCCGCCGCGGGTCGACCTTGGGTCTGCTGGTTCTCGGGATCGGCCTGGCGGTCGTCTCGGGCCCGCCCTCGGCCCAGGGGGGGACGTTCTCGTGGCTCGACGAAGTCGTCCAGCAGATCATCGTCGAGGCGCGCGGGAGCAAGGCGGTCCTCCACGGCGGCGAGGCGGCTCGGCTTGAAGCGAGGGGCGCCGGCCGGTTGTTCGCCCACGGGTCCGAGGAAGGGCTCGAGCGGCTGGTCAAGCGGTCGGACGAGCTGGCCTCGGCCGCGCGGCGGGTCGAGCACCCCAGCGAGACGTTGCTTCAGAGTCGGTTCAGCCAGTTGCTCGGAACCGACGCCGACGCCCTCCGGTCGTTCTCCGCCCTCAAGCCGGCCGAGAAGCGGGTCGTGGTCGAGATGGGCGAATCGGCCCGTCGGATCGCCCAGCGGTATCCGCAGGAGGCCGAGACGATGGTTCGCAAGCTCGGCCCCGAGGGGCTGACCGCGGTTCGGGCGTTCGGCGACGACGTGGCGGAGGTACTGGTGAAGGAAGGCCCCGAGAGCCTCGGCGTGCTCCGCAAGACCGGCAAGGGGGGCTGGGAGTTCTTCACGACTCAGGTCCTCCCCCACAAGAAGAAGCTGGCCGCCGCGGGGGTGCTGGCAGCCTTCATGGCCGACCCCGACAAGTTCGTCGACTACGCCGGCCAGGCCACCGAGTATGCCGCCCGCGAGTTCGCCAGGGCGGGAATCACCCTGGCGACCGCCGTCGGCGGCGGCGCGGCGAGGGGGCTCGAAGCGTCGATCGGCGAGGCCCTCGCCCGCAACGGCCTCGACCTCCCCGTCTTCCGCTATCTCGGCATGGCCGCCGCCGTGGGGGTGATCATCGGCGCCCTGCTGGTCTTCTTCGGGATGCCGCTGCGGATCATGTTCTGGCCGTTCACCCGCGTCGCCCGCTTGTTTCGGTCGAGAGGGCGGAAGCAGCCGGCCTGACCCGGTCGGATCGAATCGAATTCCCGCGTGCATCGGTTGCCTCCGTCGTACACTTTCCAGAACGAGCCTCGTCTCGTCGATCGACAAACTCGCCGGGGGTTGATCATCCGGCGCGGTGAACGAATCATTAGCCGAGTCGCGGTGGCCTCGCATTGTGGACCTGTCGATTTCTAAGAGGCGGCGGCCGTCGTTCGACGGATGCCGCCCCGGTGGTCAGGATGCCTTTCTTCGGGATAAAAGGACGGAAACCGAGAGTGTCAAACCGCCGCGCCACGCGACTGGACGCCCTCGAAGCCCGGCTGACGGGGCCCAAGCGAATCGCCCTGTTCGGCCACCGAAACGTCGGCAAGACGACGCTGCTGGCGATGTTCTACCGCCAGGCGGCCGGCGGGCAGGTGCCCGGAGTCCGGCTGGCTGCGGCCGACGCCCCGAGCGCCGAGTACCTGGCCGAGAAGATCGCCCAGATCGAATCGGGCCAGCCGACGGCCGGCACCCTCGCCGAGACCGAGCTGAACCTCCGGCTCTACCACGGCCCCGCCCGGTTCGAGCTGATCGTCAAGGACTACCAGGGGGAGCACGTCACCCTGGGGACCGACGAGCCGATCCAGGAGTTCTTCGCCGGCTGCGACGCCGTTTTGCTCTGCCTCGACCCCGAGGGCTCGACCGACCCGGCCGAGCGCCGCCGACGCCAGCAAGAGGTCGAGGGGCTCCTTGAACGTTACATCGAGCGCTCCGAAGACCTCAGCACTGACCGCCCCGTCGCCCTGCTGCTGACCAAGTTCGACCGCGTGCTGGCCCGCGAGGGAGCGACGGCGGAGACCTCCGAGGCCGGCTCGCCGTTCTCCGACGCGTTCGTCGAGAAGCTGGTGGACGAGCAATACGGGATGACCCGGCACGCCCTCCGCCAGCACGCGCCCGACGGCGTCATCTTCGCCGTCAGTTCGTTCGGCGCGGGGTCGACTGGCAACCGGCCGCCGGCCCAGATCCACCCGCTGGGCCTCGAAGGCCCCCTCGGCTGGGTGGCCGAGCAGCTCGAGGCCCGCGACCGCGCCCAGATGGAATGGCTCTGGGACCTCGCACCCGACGACCTTCCCCGGCTCCAACGCTGCCTCGCCGCCTACGAGAAGCGCTACCCCCGCTCGAACCGGACCTACGAGTTCCGCGATCGCCTGTTGAAGCTCGCCCGCCAGCGCAAGGCTCGCCGACTGGGCAAGCTTGCGGCGATCGGCGCGGTCGTTCTGGGACTGGCGGTCGGCTACGACTTCTGGGGGTATCAGGCCGCGTCGGCCTTCGAGCGCGACCCCGGCAACGCGGCGTCGGCCGTCGCCGATCGGTGGTCGGGCTGGCTGGCTCATCATCACGTCCTGCCCTTCCTGGCGCCGTCGTACGCCCGCGAGGCCGCCAACAAAAAGGCCGAATGGACCGTCAAGGCCAGCGACGTTCAGGTTGCCGCCGGAACGATCGCGCCGGACCTCGACGCCCGGCTTGAAGGGATTCGCAACCAGGCCCCGCAGCTCGCGCCGGCGATCCGGAAGGTCGAGCAGGCCCGCGAGCTGGTCCGCCACGACGAGCTCTGGAAGGACGTCTATTCTCAGGCCAACTCGCTCGAAGCCGTCGACCAGCCCGAGAAGGCCCTTTCCGCCCTGGACGGGTTCCTGCGCGAGTTCCCCGACAGCGTCCGCCGGCCCGACGCGCTCAAGCTGGCCCAGAACCTGAAAGACACGCTGAACGCGCGGCGGACGGCCGTCGAGCGGCGGGCGGTCGACGACCTGGCCCGATCCGAATCGCTCCCCAACGCCTCGCTCGCCGAACTCATCGATCGGTCCCGGCGGTTCCTGGACGAGCACGCCGACAGCCCCTACCGAAACGAGGTCCAGGACCGGCTGGACGACTACATCCGCAGGCAGGACGAGCGCGAGATCGGCCGCGCGCGTGAGTACTCGCTCCGTCAGCCGACCAATTTCGCGACCCGGATCGAGCGGTATCAAGAGTACCTCAAGTCCCACCAGGCTGGGGGTCTGTTCATCAGCGAGGCCACCGAGGCCCGCGATCGGATCCTCCGCGAATGGGACGCCTACGCCTACCGCCAGGCGTACGACCACGCGCTGGCCCATCCCGACGACGTGGCCGAGGTCGCCCGACGGTTCCGCGACTATCTCCGCGACCACGCCGGCGGCCGGTTCGCCGACGACGCCAAGGCTTACCTCGACTGGTGGGACAAAATCTCCGTCCCCGGCGAGTACCGAGTCACCCTCCGCCGGGGCGAGGTCGGCCCGGGGGTCGGCAAGTACCTCAGCGGCGGCGGTCCGGATCTCGGAGTGACCATCGAAGTCGGCGGCGTGGTCCACGGCCCGTCGCCGATCATCCACAACTCCTACCGGCCGATCTGGGACTCGACCTTCCCCCGGCCCATCGTCTGGAAATTCGGCGACCCGATCACGATCCGGGTCGTCGACTACGACTGGTCGGCCTCCGAGCTGGCCGTCTTCCACAGCCGCCAGGGCGATCCGCTCGCCATGCGCCTGCTCGCCGGGACCATCAAACTCGCCAACGGCGGCGCAACCTCGCTGACCTTCTCATCCGACTTTTCCATCCCGATCCTCACCCGGCCGGACTGACGGTCGAATGAGGGCGTCAATTCAGTCGCCGGCGGCTCGGGCTCCGATCGGGGCGCGACGGTTTCCCTCGTCGTCCGGCGCGGCCGAGCCGGCGGACGCCGGGGCGCCCGCGGATCGTTTCAGCAAGTTGATCAAGGTCGTGTAATTGCGGGGGCCGTCGTAGCAGCGTTCGGCCCTCGCCCGACCGGCCGCGCCATAGGTCTTGAGGCGTTCGGGATCGTTCAGAAGCTCGGCCAGGGCGCGTCCCAGGTCGGCGGGGTCGCCGGGGCGGGTCAGCAGTCCCGTCTCCCCGTCGACGATCTGCTCGGAGATGGCGCCGACGTCGGTGGTCACCACCGGCAAACCGGCGGCCATCGCCTCGACGATCGCCATCGGCGAGCAGTCGGCCCTCGTGGGCAGGACGAAGACGTCGGCCTCGTCGAACAGCCGCCGCAACGCGGGGTCGGCCGGCGTCAACCCCCGGTGGACGCGGACCCGGTCGTTGCTTTCGATGCCTTCCGTCCCGGTCACGAGGTCCACTTCGCAGCGTTCCGAGAGGCCGGCCCGGAGGGCGTCCATGAGCACGTCCCCCCCCTTGCGGGCGAAATCGCCGCCGACGAACAGCAGGCGGGGGGACGCCTTGAGGCCGGCCCCCGAGCGGTCGGTCCGCCAGAGTTCCAGGTCGACGCCGGGGGGGATCACCTCCACCTTGTCGGGAGGGACGAGATAGTCGCGGATCAGGCTGTCCTTGGCCCACTGGTTCCAGGTGGTCAGGGCGGCCGCCTTGCGGAAGACCCAGCGATAGATGGACCGCTTCAGCCGGCTCACCGCCCCGTCGTCGTCGGGGCGGTGGTTGTAGCCCTCGGCCACCGTGTCCATGTTGATCGGGGTCGCGTCCAGCGAGACGACCACGGGGACCCGTCGTGCGAAGCCGACGCTGCACATGGCCGTCCCCTGGGTATGGAAGAACAGCACGTCGTTATGAGAAGCCGCCCGGGCGCGCCGCAGGTCGTCGCGAGCCCGCAAGCTGAGGTACATCGAGGCGTTGTTGCGAACGCCCGGGACTCGGGACCACACGTCGGGCCGCCAGTACTGGATTGGAAACCACGTTGGAATGATCGAGGGGTCGTTCTTCGACCAGGCCGCGAGGCTCCGCTGGTAGGTCACGTGCCCCATGGTCTGTTCCATGACGAAACCGATTCGACAAGCCGACATCCGTCATCCACCCTTTCGTCCCGACTTCCGACTTCGCAACACCGGGCGGCGGGCCGGCGGCGGCCTCCTGGCGCGCAAGGGCGATCCCGTTCGCTCTTGCGGCCGATTTTAACGTGACGGCGGCGTCGGCGTCGATCTCGTCCCCCCGAGGCGATGATTCCGCGAAACGAGGCTTGATCGTCGCCCCCGGACAACCGAGCCGTTTCGGCGCGGCGTCTCGGACGCCGGACCGCATGGGAGTCGCGGAACCTCAGCGGTCTCGGGCCGAGAGCTTCTCCGCGTCGCCTCGCTTTACAGTCTCGGCGAGATCGCGGCGGAAGGCTTTCAGGTAGGCGGCCTCGACCTCGACGGTTCCGGCGTCTTGCTCCAGGACCTCCAGAAGCAGCTTTCGGGACGGTTGAAGCAACGCGTTCCCTTCGGGAGTCCCGAGCACGTCGGTCATCCCCATGGGGTCTCTCCACAAATTGAACAGACCTTCGGTTCCATCGCTGGTCCGGATGTACTGTACGCCGTACGGGGCGACCACCGACATCTGGACGACGCTGTCGCCTCGGGGGGTCTGGAGGACCGTCTCGTCCACCTTTTCCGAGAACGCCGTGCTGGCGAGTCGGGCGGCGGCCTGCCCGGGCGACGTCCGCCAGTACTCCGCCAACGATCGGCCGGGAAACGGCGAGCCCTCCGACAGCCCCAACAGGTCGGTCACGGTCGCCGGGAGGTCGCGCAGGGTCACCGCGGTCGGCACCGATCGGCCTGTCGGCTCGCCCGGAGCGAGGATCACCAGCGGCACACCCACCTCCTGGATTTCAACGGCGTGCGCATGGCCGACGAGGGTGTGCTCGCCGAACGCCTCGCCGTGGTCCGAGGTGATGATCACCACCGTGTCGTCGAGGATGCGACGGCGCTCCAACTCGTCGAGCAGCCTGCCGAGCTGATCGTCAAGATGCGCGATGCAATCGTCGTAGCCGTCATAGATCAGATGCATGTCGCGGGTGCTCAAGGCGTCTTTGTCCGCGCCGATGAAATCGATGAGGGCCTGGTAGTCGCGCGTCTCCACGGGCCGGGCTCCGAGGCGGCCCGCCGATCCGGCCGGCGCGATGTAGGGGTCATGGGCGTCGTAGTAGTTCAAGAAGGCGAAGAAGGGACGGTCGGGCCGCCGTCGGCCCAGCCAGCCGAGGAAGGAGTCGTTGATCGCGGCCGCCCCCCGCGATTGAATCTCGACCCACTTCCGTTCGTAGGGGTCGATGTGGATCAGGAGCTGCTCGAGAAGCCATTTGCCGGGCACGGTGCGAGAGAGTAGCGACCGCGGCGTCAGCGCGTAATCGTCGTAATGGATGAACCCGCGATCGAGCCGGGTCTCATAGTTGCAGCAGTTGGTGTTGGCCGCGAAACCGGCCGTCTGATATCCCCGCATGGTCAAAAATTCAGCCAGCGTCGGCACGGGGGCGTCCAGTGCGTATTTCCACTGAGAATTGATCGTGTACGGCCAATGTCCGGTGAAGAAGCTCGAATGCGCGGGGTACGTCCAGGGGGCGGGGGTGAGCGCCTTGCCGAAAACGGTCCCCTTCTCCGCCCAACGCGTCAGATTGGGGGTCGTCGGCCGATGATAGCCGTAGAGGCTCAGGTTGGAGGCGCGGACGGTGTCCCAGACGATCAGCAGGACGTTCCGGGGCGACGCTGACGGCGGACTGGGCAAGGCGGCGACCGCGCGCGCCTCGCCGAGGGTTCGCCATCCGGTCGAGGCGGCGAACAGGACCAGCAGAATCCCGAGAAGCCCGGCGAGACTCACACGGGTCCACTTCATTCGGAGGCCGAAGCCGAAGGCCGATACAACGTCGCTGAAGAGTTTGCCCCCGCCGAAGGCCAGGGCCAGACCGGCCAGGGTGTAAATGGGCAATCGCGCCAGCGCGGCCCAGAACGCGAGCGTCGCCAGCAGCATGGAAGCCGCGCGGAGCGGCACCCATCGGGGCCTCCGCCAGCTCACGAAGGCCAGCGCGGCGGCGGGCGCCAGCGCAAGGACGACGTGACCCGTCGGCACCGTCCACGGAAAATCCCGGGCGGTGCGGTACGACCCCTCCTTGTTGATCGCGAATCGCTTGAGGGTGATCGCCCCGAGGTCCAGATATCCCGCGACCAATCCCACCCAAACCGCCAGGAGAATCGCCGTCGACGGCGAGAGTCGCGGGGGGCTCGGCCGGATCGCGGTCGTTGCGGGTGCGGCATCATCCATCGCAAGTCGCCTCGTCGTACTGATTTCGATGGTTTTCACCGATGGAACGCCAGACGAGACGAAGAACCGCCTCAGCCTAATCGACATGCAACGGCGCACTCATCAGGGCGCGGAGTCGGCGGAACTCGGCGGCGCGCCTGCTGGAGCCGGCGTGCTCGCCTTGCGGCGGGCGAGGCCCAGCCGAGGGCCGATCCAGGAGAAGACGGGACGGCCGCAGGCCATCACGAAGCCCACCACGGTCGCGACCACCGAAGCGACGGGCAACGTGACCTCGGGTGAGAAGTAAGCGAGGAGCATGAGCGTCAACCCTATGCTTCAGCAGTTGCCGACCCCCCGCCGAGCCGTTTCGGAAGGAGGTCGGACTACAGATGGAATCTCCTAAAGAATAAATAGCGTCGTCAAGGGGATGTCCGTCCCGCGTTTTACGGTTTGACGCGCGGATCCTCGACGGCCCGAGTCGGCTCAAGGGGATGGCGTGCGGAGAAGCCCCTGGCATGGGTCGTGGGTCGAATGCGAGGATAGATCGGCTGAGGTTCGCCGGGCGGCTGCATCCGTCCGACCGAGGGATCGGAAAACCGTGGTCGCAACTCGAATCGTCCCGAGGGCCTGGCTCCCATGAAACACCCGCTCGCCACGCTCGCAGCCCTGGTTCTGACAGTGGCGCCCACGACCAGAATTCGGGCCGACGCGCCGACCAGGCCGAACATCGTCTTCATCCTGACCGACGACATGGGCTGGACCGACCTCGGCTGCTTCGGCAGCACTTTCTATGAGACGCCCAACATCGACCGGCTGGCGACGCAGGGCATGAAGTTCACCAACGCCTACGCGGCCTGCACGGTTTGCTCGCCCACCCGAGCCAGCGTCCTGACCGGGCAGTATCCCGCTCGGCTGCACATCACCGACTGGATCGCCGGGCACGTGCGGCCGTTCGCGAAGCTGAAGGTCCCGGACTGGACGATGGAGCTTTCGCCCACGATTTCGAACATCGCCCGGGCGCTCAAGGGTCAGGGTTACGCCACCGCCAGCATCGGCAAGTGGCACCTCGGCCCCGAGCCCTGCTGGCCCGAGAAGCAGGGCTTCGACCTCAACATCGCCGGCTGCCAGCGCGGCCAGCCCCCCAGCTACTTCTCGCCCTACAAGATCGAGACCCTGGTCGACGGCCCCGAGGGGGAGTTCCTCAGCGACCGGCTCACCACCGAGGCGCTCGTGTTCATCGAGCAAAGCAAGGACCGGCCGTTCTTCCTCTACCTGCCCCACTACGCCGTGCACACGCCGCTTCAGGCCAGACCTGAAGTGGTGGCGAAGTACAAGGCCAAGGCCAAGGCCGACCCCGACGCGCCGCACCACAACGCGATCTACGCCGGACTGGTCGAGAGCGTGGACGACAGCGTCGGACGCATACTGAGCAAGCTGGACGAACTCAAGCTCGGCGAGAACACCCTCGTCGTCTTCACGTCCGACAACGGCGGGCTGATCGGCCCCACGTCCAACGTACCGCTTCGAGCCGGCAAGGGCTCGGCCTACGAAGGGGGGGTCCGGGTGCCGCTCATCGTCAGGTGGCCGGGCATCGTCCAGGCCGGCGCGGTCTGCGACGCTCCGGTGATCAGCGCCGATCATTTCCCCACGTTCCTC
>CALCIC010000346.1 GCA_937907405.1 uncultured Isosphaeraceae bacterium
GCGGTCGTAATAGGCGAGAGCGTCCCTGGGATCGAGTCGGATCGCCTCGGCGAAGGCCGAGATCGCCTTGCTGTAATCGTGGTTCTGGTGCAAGACGATCCCGCGCGCCCGGGCCTCGGCCCCCGTGGGGGCGGTCTGGGGCGCGGCGGCTCCGATCACCATCACCGCAGCAGTCGCGACCGCGAGCCGGGGGATCGCCTGAAGAAAGCTGTGCATGGAACGAATTCCTTTCCGATTCCAGGATCGCGAGGAGAACCTCGATCCAATTGATCTTAACGAGTCGCGTCCGTCCGCCCAAGGCGAACCCGCCGGGCAAGTCGCTCGCCTTCGAGGGCCGATCGGGCTATGCTGGGCGGTGTCGTAATGCACACAATCGCTTCGACTTCGAGAGTGGGAGCCGCCGCATGGGCCGGTTCGTCCTCGTCCTGCCGCTGATTCTCTCCCCCCTCGCGATCCGCGCCGACGAGATCCCCCAGGCTCTCGCGCGGCGGGTCGACTTCGGCGGCGAGGTCCGGCCGATCCTGACGGCGCGCTGCCTGGCCTGCCACGGGCCCGACAAACAGAAGGGGGGCCTGCGACTCGACCGCAAGACCGACGCCTTCAAGGGGGGGGACGAGGGGGGGGCGATCGTCCCTGGCAAGGCCGCCGAGAGCCTGATCGTGCTCTTGACCTCCGGCCGGGACGAGGACCGCGTCATGCCTCCCAAGGGGGGCCGGTTGACCTCTGAGCAGGTCGCGATCCTGCGGACCTGGATCGACCAGGGCGCCGAATGGCCGGACGGCGACGCCGACGACGACCCGCGCCGCTGGTGGTCGCTCCGCCCCCTGGCCCACCCCGAGGTTCCCGCGCCGATCGCCTTCGCCGCGCGTCCCCCGGCTCGCAACCCGATCGACGCCTTCATTCGGGCCAAGCTCCAGGAACGCGGCCTGAAACCCTCGCCCGAGGCCGATCGGCGGACGCTGGCGCGTCGGCTCTGGTTCGATCTGACCGGCCTGCCGCCGTCGCCGGAGGAGATCGACGCGTTCGTCGCCGACGACGACCCCCTGGCTTATGAAAAGCTGGTCGACCGCCTGCTCGCCAGCCCCCGGCACGGCGAACGTTGGGCGCGGCACTGGTTGGACGTGGTCCATTACGGCGACAGCCACGGCTACGACAAGGACAAGCCCCGGCCCAACGCCTGGCGGTATCGCGATTACGTGATCCGCGCCTTCAACGCCGACAAGTCGTACAGCCGGTTCGTCGAGGAGCAGGTCGCGGGGGACGTGCTGTTCCCCGACACGGTCGACGGCGCGACGGCCCTGGGCTTCCTCGCGGCGGGCCCGTGGGACTTCATCGGTCACGCCGAATTGCCCGAAACCAAGATCGACGGCAAGATCGCCCGCCACCTCGACCGCGACGACGTGGTCGCCAACACGATCAACACGTTCCTCGGCCTGACCGTCCAGTGCGCCCAGTGCCACAACCACAAGTTCGACCCGATCGCCCAGGAAGACTATTACCGCCTGCAAGCCGTGTTCGCCGCCGTCGACCGCGCCGATCGGCCGTTTTACGACGACCCGGCCGTGGCGAGCAAGGCCCGCGCGCTGCTCGCGCGCCGCGACCAGGCCGAGGCCGAACGCGTCCGGCTGCGCGCGGCCGTCGACCAGGCCGCCGGCCCGGCGCTCGCCGATCTCGACCGCCGGATCGCCGAGGCCGGCAAGTCCGCCGCCGAACGCCCCGAGTACGGTTACCACAGCGGCCTGGCGAACGAGGCCGACGCGACGCGCTGGGTCCAGGTCGATCTCGGACGATCGGCGGCCGTCGACCGCGTGACGCTCTGGGGATGCCGCGACGACTTCAACGGCATCGGCGCGGGGTTCGGCTTCCCGGTCCGCTACAAGGTCGAAGTCTCCGAGGACCCCGCCTTCCGGCTCAAGACGACGATGATCGTCGACCGCTCGAAGTCCGACGCGGCCAATCCCGGCACGACCCCCCAGACGTTCGCCGGTTCCGGGGCGCGCGGGCGGTACGTCCGCGTCACCGCGACCCGGCTCGCCGAACGGCTGAACGACTACAACTTCGCCCTCGCCGAGCTGGAAGTGTTCGACGCCGAAGGGGCGAACCTCGCCGCCGGGGCGAAGGTCGCGGCCCTCGACTCGATCGAGGCCCCGCCGCGATGGCGCGCCGGCAACCTCGTCGACGGCCACGCGCCGGGACGCGCGAGCGGCGGCGACGTCGCCAGGCTCAAGGCCGAGCGTGACGACCTGTTGACGAGGACCGTCGAACCCGCCGCGCGGCAGGCGCTCGCCGACGCCGAGGACGCGTTGCGGCGGATCGAGGCCGACCGGGCCGCGCTGCCGCCGCCGGCCCTCGTCTACGCCGGCACGGTCTACAACGGCGGTTCGGCGTCGTTCCGCGGCACCGGCCCCGACGGCGGCAAGCCCAGGCCGATTCATCTACTTAAGCGAGGCGACGTGCGGACCCCCGGCAAGGAGGTCGGCCCGGCCGCGTTGAACGTTTTCGCCGAGCTTCCCGGCGACTTCGACCTGCCCGCCGACCACCGCGAGGGGGACCGCCGCGCGGCCCTCGCCCGGTGGCTGACCGACGACCGCAACCCCCTGGTCTGGCGGACGATCGTCAACCGGGTTTGGCAGTACCATTTCGGCCGGGGGATCGTCGCCACTTCCAGCGACTTCGGCCGGATGGGCCAGGCGCCCTCGCATCCCGAGCTGCTCGACTGGCTGGCCGTCGAGTTCCGCGACGGCGGCCGATCGCTCAAGGCGCTGCATCGGCTGATCGTCACATCGGCCGCGTATCGCCAGGTCTCGACCGGCGACCCCGACTCCGAGGCCGTCGACGTCGACAACGCCTATCTCTGGCAGATGCCGCGACGCAAGCTCGAAGCCGAAGCGGTCCGCGATTCGGTCGTGGCGGTCGCCGGCCGACTCGATTCGACGATGTACGGCCCCGCGTTCCAGGACTTCGTCGTCGAGCATCCCGAGCACTCGCCGCACTACGAGTACCAGCTTCAAGACCCCGACGACCCCGGGATCGACCGCCGCGCGATCTATCGGTTCCTGGCCCGGTCGAAGCCGCAGCCGTTCATGACCGTCCTCGACTGCGCCGACCCGTCGATGCAGGTCGAGAAGCGGATCGAGACCGGCTCGCCGCTCCAGGCCCTCGCGCTTTACAACAACGGCCTGATGCTGACGATGGCCAGGCGCCTGGCCGAACGCGTCGAGCCGGCCGGAGCCCTCGCCGAGCAGGTCGCCCGCGCGTTCACGCTGGCGGTCGGCCGAACTCCGACGGCCGACGAGCGGTCGGCGCTCGAAGCGTACGCCGGCGCGCACGGCCTGCCGGCCGTCTGCCGGGTGATCTTCAACTTGAATGAGTTCCTATTCATCGACTGAGGAGCGTTGACCATGAATCGTCGCGACTTCCTCTGGGGGAGCGGCGGAGGGCTCGGGGGGATCGCCCTGGCGACCCTGCTCGGCGCCGACGGCCTGCTCGCGGCCGAAGGGGGCGCCGGGATTCGGCCGCGTCCCGACGGCGGTCTGCACCACGCGCCCAGGGCGAAGCGGGTGGTCCAGCTCTTCATGGCCGGCGGCGCCAGCCATATCGACCTGTTCGACTACAAGCCCGAGTTGATCAAGCGGCACGGCCGACCGTCGAGCTTCGGCGAGACGGTGGAGACGTTCCAGAACGGCCTGGGCCCCTGGCTCCGTCCGGTCTGGGACTTCAGGCCTTACGGATCGTCCGGCAAGATGCTCAGCGAGGTCGTCGCGCCGTTGGGGGGGGTGGTCGACGAGATCGCGTTCATCCACGACATGGTCGGCAAGACGGGGGTCCACAGCCAGGGGACGCTCTTGCAGACCACCGGCTTCAACCGACCGGGGTTCCCGTCGATGGGAAGCTGGGTCTCGTACGGGCTGGGCCGGATGAGCGACGACCTGCCGGCGTTCGTCGTCCTGCCCGATCATCGGGGCCTGGCCTCGAACGGCACCAAGAACTGGGACTCGGCGTTCCTGCCGTCGCAGCACCAGGGGACGGTGATCTACCCCGGGTCGAAGACGCCGATCGTTGATTTGTTCCCCGACGAGCGCGCGGCCTTCGCCGGACGCGACGCCGACGTCGCGGGCGTGGCGCTCTTGAACCGGCTGAATCGCGGCCACGCCGCAATCCGCCCCGGCGACGCGCGGCTCGAAGGCCGCATTCAGAGCTACGAACTGGCCGCTCGAATGCAGCTCGCCGCCCCCGAGGCGCTCGACCTGGCGAGCGAGCCCGCCGAGGTGCTGCGGCTCTACGGCCTCGACCACGGCAAGACGACGTTCGACAAGCAGATCAACGACCTGGAGGAGACAGACGTCTTCGCCCGCAAATGCCTGACCGCGCGGCGGCTGCTGGAGCGCGGGGTCCGGTTCGTCCAGATCTGGAGCGGCAACGACAACGGCTTCCCACGCCGCAACTGGGACTCGCACGAGAACGTCAAGCAGGACCACGGCCCGCTCGCCCTCGGGATGGCGCGCGGGGCGTCGGCCTTGATCCGGGACCTCAAGCGGACCGGGCTTCTCGAAGACACGATCGTCCTGTGGACCACCGAGTTCGGTCGGATGCCGTCGAGCCAGGGGGGAGAGGGGCGCGACCACAACCCGTACTGCTTTACAAGCTGGATGGCCGGCGGCGGCGTCAAGGGGGGGTACAGCCACGGCCCCAGCGACGACTTCGGCTACAAGCCGGCCGACCGCGCGAACCCGACCGAAGTCTACGACCTGCACGCGACGATCCTCCATCTGATGGGGATCGACCATTTGCGGCTGACCGTCCGCAACAACGGCATCGACCGCCGCCTCACCGACGTCCACGGCCGCGTGATCCGCGACCTCATTGCGTAATCCAAGACCCCTTGATTCTGGAACCCCTCGCATGTCGATCGAAAACGAAACCGTCAACGTCCAGGCCGCGACCCGAACCTTACAGATCATCGTCGGGGCGCTGACGCTGGGGGTGGTCTGGTTCCTGGTGATCGTCCTGGTCTTCCTGGATTCGCCCTCCAAGCCGCCCGGAAACGGACCGGCGGCCCCGAAGTCCCCG
>CALCIC010000347.1 GCA_937907405.1 uncultured Isosphaeraceae bacterium
TCGCTCGGGATGACCCAGTCGAAAAGTTGTGGCCATACCTATGCCCCCCGGGAGAAGGGAGGCTCGCATCATTCTCTATTCATGCCGCCGCGCGGTCCAGTCAACCGAACGACTTGACCAGCCCGGCCGGGTGGTCGGTGATGATCCCTTCCGCGCCAAGCTGTGCGAGGTGGTCCGTGAGGCTTCCCGGGCCGTGCTCGTTGACGGTCCAGACCAGAAGCGGAACCTGAGCGGCCTTGAGGTCGTCGAACACGTCCTTCCAGAGCGCGCCCACCGACGCCGATTTGCGGTAGGCGTTCGACGCCGAACCGACGCCGGTGTTCGACAGGTGGCACGTCTGGGCGCCGACGATTTGCGACGTGTACGCGCCGGGGCGGTGCAAGGGATTGCTCTGCAAGACGCCGAGCGGCACGCTTCGGTTGGGCGAGCCGGCGTTCAGTGTGCGGATCTTGGCCAACTCGCGATGGTCGAAGCAGGAGATCAGGACGCGCGAGGCGGTCCCCGTCTTGTCGATCGTCTCCATGACCGTCCGGGCCAGGCCCGGATAACCGGCGGGGAACGACTTGATCTCGATGTTGATGAAGAAGTCGAGCTCGGCGGTCAGCCGAAGCGTCTGTTCCAGCGTCGGAATTCGGACGCCGCCGGCCGCGAAGAGTTTTCGGTCCGCCCCCAGCGCGTCCAGCGTCTTGAACTGCTTCGCCGACCGCGAGCCCCCCGAATCGGAGACGAACCATGAGCCGGCGTCGAGCGTCTTGACTTCTTCCCAGTCGAAATCCGAGACGTCCCAGCCTGCCTTGCCCCGAGGGTCGCCGGCGAACTTCGTGGCGACGTCGGTCGTTCGCTTCAGGCTCTCGTCGTGAAGGAGGACGGGGACGCCGTCGCGGGTGAGCTGGACGTCGATCTCCCAGCCGTGCGCCCCGGCCTTCTTGGCCGCTCGGCCGGCTTGAAGCGTGTTCTCGGGCGCGTGGAACGAGTCGCCGCGATGCGCCACGACGACGGGCGTCTTGCGTTTCGATTTGAGCAGCTCAAGGAATTGATTGGCCATGTGCGTCTCTTTCGCGGGGGCGAGGCTCGATCGCAAGTCGAGGCCCAAATTCAGATCGACGCCCCAATCGTAGTCCGATCCTTCCCCGGAGTCCATCCGCGCGCGGTTCACCCCGCGAGAGTCGAGGCCCATCGTCGGCCTGACCGCCCATCGATCGGCGCCGACTTTACGGTTTCTCGATGCATTTAGTGACCAATCGCGGCAGGTTCAACCGATCCAACTCGCAGGATCGTTGTGATCGGTAGATTGCGCCGTCGAGACTTGCCGCAAGCATTGATCAGGCGGAGTCGGCCGGTTCAGGAAACGAGGATCTTGATGGCCAAGAGCTCATGGCCGAAAGGACGGCGCCTGGCGTTCTGGATCGCGGTCTGCTTCCTGACTCTTCAATCGCCGGCGGACGGTCGGGAAATCGAGCGAGAGAAGCGCGTGGTCCGAGTGGAGAGCCGACTTCGCCGATTCCTCGGCGGAATCGGGTCGTCCCCCGTTCGAACGAACCGAGCCGAGCCCGTCGACGGCCGGAAGCCGAGAAGCGACGGCGCGATTCGAAGAGTGCAGGCCGCCCCTCCACCGCCGGCCCCGCCGGACGACACTCCCACTCCGGCGGCGGATCTCAGCGACCCCCCGCCCGCGGAGGGGGTGCGCAACGCGGGCGCGCCCACGAGGCCGGTCGATCTCAACGTCCCCACGGCCGACCGGCCGATCAGCGGCGCGGCGCCCGCCGCCGCCGGCGAGGACGGAGGCGCGCCCGCGGGGCCGGTCGACCTCAACATGCCCGCCGCCAATACAAGGATAAGTTCCGGCATGCCGACGACGGCCGCCGCCAGAACCGCCGAAGCGACCGAAGATCGGGTCAAGCACCTTCAAGACCTGCTGGGCTACGAGGACGCGCCGGTCCAGATCTTCGGTTGGATCGAGAACAGTTACACGGGCGACACGAACGGAAAGCCCAGGAACGGCCAGAATTTCGGCGTCAACCCGAACCGCCTCGCCAATTCCTGGATGGGGAACCAGTATTACATCGTCGTCGAGAATGCGCTCGAGCAAGGCGACGAGATCAACTTCGGGTTTCGCCTGGACACCATGTTCGGCAACGACTGGCAGTTCAACTACTCGCAAGGCATGCTGAACAACGCCTTCAAGCTCAACTCGTTCGCAGGCGTCGACTTTCCTCAGATCTACGGGCAGGTCCATCTGCCGTGGCTCGTCAAGGGGGGGATCGACGTGAAAGCCGGGCGGGGGTACTCGATCGCCGGATACGAACAGGTGCCCGCGATCGCCCGGCCGTTGCTCTCGGTCCCGTACATGTTCGACTACGGCCAGCCGTTCACCCACGTCGGCGTCCTCACCATCATGCATCCGACGGATCGCATGAATCTGTTCAACGGCGCCGTCAACGGCTGGGACCGTTGGATCAACCAGCGCTACCTCTGGGGATATATCGGCGGCTTCTCGTGGACCAGCAAGGACGACAGGACGACTCTGGCGTCGACCGTCATCTGGGGGCCGAACCAGTTTCCCAGCCAGCTTCCGGGGAATCAACAACTCTATCCTGACGGTTACGTCAACGTGCCGAGCATCGCCGGCCTGCCCAATCCCGGCTACTTCCGCAACGATCGGACGCTGTTTACGACCGTCGCCACGCATAAGTGGAGCGACAAGCTCACGCAGGTCATGGAAGCCGACCAGGGGTGGGAGCGCTCGATCCCCGGCCTCGGCTCGGGGGGGGCGAACGGCCGGCCCCGAAGCGCCACCTGGTTCAGCTTCGGCAACTGGTTCCTCGCCGAACTCCATCCCAAGGTCACC
The DNA here is from genome assembly GCA_937907405.1 of uncultured Isosphaeraceae bacterium. Classification (GTDB taxonomy): domain Bacteria; phylum Planctomycetota; class Planctomycetia; order Isosphaerales; family Isosphaeraceae; genus Paludisphaera. Next base: position 2,849 of record CALCIC010000347.1, read on the forward strand.
GGCGTCTGGCGGTCGGAGGTCTTCTGGGACTGCCAGGGCGCCCGAATCCAGAACATGGTCAACGGACAGTTCGTCGGCGACCGCTACTATGAGATGACCCTGGGCCTCATCTATAAGCCGAACCCGAACCTCTGGATCCGCCCCGAGGCTCGCTACGACTGGACCCAGTTCCACCCCGCGTACAACGACGACACCCGCAAGAGCCAGCTCACCTTGGCCTTCGACGTCATCCTGCTTTGGTGACACGATCGATCGGGGCTCAAGTCCGGCACGCCTCTTGCTTTCCCAGGACGATTCGACGTCGGCAGTCTCACGCCCGACGAATCGAAGGCGTCCTCGGCGTTTGTCTAACTTTTGACGTCAAAGCGATTTCCATCAATCGCTGAATGGCTTTGGCGTCACGAGCGGAGGATCTTTGGAAAGCCCGCCGCCGCTCAGAAACTAGAAGGCCCCGCACATGAAACGAGCACTATTCCCGTTCGGGCTCCTGGTCTGCCTGGCCGTTCTGGCCTCGGTCGTCCCCGCATCCGGGAAGGCCGTCCCGGAGGGCGCGGAGATGAACCCTGGGGACGTCGCCTGGATGTTGACGGCGTCGGCCCTGGTGTTGCTGATGACGCCGGGCTTGTCGTTCTTTTACGGCGGCATGGTCAGCAGCAAGAACGTGGTTTCGACGATGCTTCAGAGCGTCATCGCGCTGGGGGTGATCAGCCTGTTGTGGGTGGTCGTGGGGTTCAGCCTGGCGTTCGGCGACGACGTCGGCGGCGTGATCGGCAATCCGCTGACGTTCTTCATGTTCGACAACGTGAGCGACGCGACGGCGACCCTGGGGACCGGCGACGGGGCGCTCAAGCTGACGATCCCGCTTCTGGTCTTCTCGATGTTCCAGCTCAAGTTCGCGATCATCGCGCCGGCGCTCATCACCGGCTCGTTCGCGGAGCGGGTGCGGTTCTCGGCGTACCTCCTGTTCATGGTGCTGTTCAGCCTGCTGATCTACTGCCCGCTCGCCCATATGACCTGGCACCCGCAGGGAATCTTCTACAACTGGGGAGTAAAGGACTTCGCCGGCGGCACGGTGGTCCACATGTCGGCGGGGCTCGCCGCGCTCGCCGGCGCGATGTTCCTGGGCCGCCGCAAGAGCCACCTCGCCAACGTCTCCCATGAACCGGCCAACATACCCTACGTGCTGCTCGGCACCGGCATGTTGTGGTTCGGCTGGTTCGGCTTCAACGCGGGATCGGCTCTGGGGGCCAACGGCTCGGCGGCGCTGGCGTTCGCCACGACCAACACGGCGTCGGCGGTGGCGATGCTCGGATGGGTCTTCTTCGACTGGCTCCAGGGCCGCAAGCCGTCGGCGATGGGCGCCTGCATCGGGGCCGTCGTCGGACTGGTCGCCATCACGCCCGCAGCCGGCTTCGTCACGGTCCGCGACAGCATCGTCATCGGCCTGGTCGCGAGCGTGGTCTCGAACCTCGCGGTCCATCTGAAGTCGAAGTCGACCCTCGACGACACGCTCGACGTGTTCCCTTGCCACGGCGTCGGCGGCATGGTCGGGATGATCGCCACCGGCGTCTACGCCAAGGACGTGGGCCTGATCCACGGAGAAGCCACGACGTTTCTGTATCACATGATCGCGCTCGTGGTCGTCGCCGCGTTCTCGTTCGTCGGCTCGCTGGTCCTCTACAAGCTGGTCGACCTGGTCATCCCGCTTCGCGTGCCCGAGGACCAGGAGTATCGGGGCCTCGACCTCAGCCAGCACGGCGAGGCCGCCTGGCGGCTCAACGGCCTGCTCGCCGGCGTCGGCCGTGAACAGGACGTGCTGGAGGAGGAACTGGCGGCCGTCTCGGCGTAAGCCGACGTCCGCCTCGGGCGCGTCCCTAGGCGCTCGGCAGGACATATCGTACCTGTCTCTCCTTGCTGCCTGACGACCCGACGCTTTGGATCATGACGCCGTCGGCGGCGACGCCGGGATTGGATTATCAGCCCGACGCGCGAGCGAGGGTTCTTTGATCGTCAGCCCGACGCGCGAGTTTTGGTGTTGCGCTGTTTTGCTGGATGAGGCGCGAATCCCTTCTCCCCCCGGGAGAAGGTGGCCGGGACGGCCGGATGAGGGTCGTGGGATTTCGAGGTGGACCTCGCGAGAATCCGAATCCGTGATGAATCCGGCGACCCTCATCCGCCCTTCGGGCACCTTCTCCCGGGGGGAGAAGGGATGCGCACG
>CALCIC010000348.1 GCA_937907405.1 uncultured Isosphaeraceae bacterium
CGGTCGCGGTGAACGTGAACGTCCCGCCGGTTCCGACCACGAAGGTCGTGCTTCCCGCGGAGGTGATTGCCGGGGCCGTGGGCTGAGTGGCCTGGACCGCCCCGACGTCGATGGTCGAGCCGAAGCCGCGGAACAGCCCGCGCTGGTCGGTGGCGAGGGTGTTGACCGCGAAGTCTCCGGCGGAGAGGACGGGGCTGGCCCCGCCCGGCAACATGGTCTTGGTGGGGCCGTCGTTGTCGGCGAGCGCGCCCAGCAGGGGGTCGTCGGTGCTGACGACGGTCCCGCTGAAACCCGTCGCCGAGCGAATCAAATTGCCGACGCCGCTGGTCGTGCTCGTGCCGGCATTGACCGTGGCGCCGACGAAGCCGTCGGCGGAGGCGACCGCCTGCCCCAGGATGGAATTATTGATCGCGACCGTCGCCGTCGCGGCGTCGCCGAGACTGTAAACGCCGACCTCGCCCGAGTTCCCGGAGATGGTGGCACTGTTGACGGTGAGCGTGCCGTTGTAGTTGAAGATTGCGTCGCCGATCCCCGTCCCCGCGTTGCCGTCGCCGTTCGCCCCCCCGGCGCCGCCGGCCGCCGTGTTGCCGGTGAAGGTCGAATTCTCGATGTTGACCGTGCCGGCGTTGACGAAGATCGCACCACCCAGCCCCGCGCCTCCACCGCCGCTGGTGCCGCCCGCGCCGGCTCCGTAGCCTCCCGCTCCGCCCGCGCCGTTGAAGCTGCCGCCGCCGCCGCCGCCGAAGCCTCCCGCCCCGCCGTCGCCTCCCGCGCTGCCGCCGCCGCCGGCCCCGAAGCCGCCGTCGCCGCCGCCCTGGCTGTAGGTGAGGGTGATATCATCGAGGGTGCCGAAGCCGCCGCCGCCGCCGCCGCCGAGGCCGCCGCTGCTCAGGCTCGTGCCGTCGCCGCCCTTCATGGTGTTGTTCGATCCGCCGCCGCCGCCGCCGCCGTCGACGCCGTTGGCACCCGCCGGCGCGGCATCGCCGGACTCATTCGCGCCGCCGACGCCCCCCGTCGCGCTACTGTTGATCGAGCCGGCCCCCCCCACGCCGCCGCCGCCGCCGGCCCCGTTTCCGACGTTGTCGAACCCGCCGCCGGCGCCGCCGGCGCTCCCACCGCCCGTCGCGCCATTCGTGCCCCCCACGGTCCCCGAGCCGCCACCGGCGCCGCCCTGGGCGGTGTTGTCGAACAGCGTGGCGTTCTTGACGCTGAGCGTGCCGCCATAGACGTAGATCGCCCCCCCCAACCCCGCGCCGCCGCCGCCGGTTCCGATGCTCGCGTTCGCCGACGTATCTCCCCCCGCGCCCCCCTGGGCGCGGCCTCCGGTCAGGGTGATGTTCTCAAGCGTCAACGAGGCGCCGCTCCCCACGGCGAAGATCCGCCGGGCGTCGTTCCCGCTGATCTGAATCATCGGCGCGTCGGCGCCGTCGATGGTGACGTCGTCGTTGACGATCGTGAGGGCCGTCGGGCCGAACGCCGTGTTCGAACTGTTACTGGAGAGCGTGATCGTTCCATTCGCAAGCCCCGGGGCGAAAACGATCGTGTCCGCCTCGGAGTTGGCCGCCGCCTGGGCGATCATGTCTCGAAGCGAACCGGTGTCCGCGTCCGTCAGGTTCGTCACGGTGAAGGTGGACAGAACCAGCCGGTCCTCGAGCAACTCCAGGTTGAGTCGGCGCCGTCGGCTCGGCGTCGTCGACTTGCGGAATTTCGGACCCTGTCGTTCGCGACGATTGTGGCTCATTGGTGAGGTCTCTCGGGTGTCGAAGAGGAAAGCGCAAGCCCGCTCAAGCGGTTCAAGGTGACGAATACCGCGCGGATTCGTCGCGATCGAGCTAGGCTTTTCAAGGATTCCTCGGCCGGAAAAGGGCGCGCCGAGGAGAGGCGACTCGCCGGGCGGACGCTCAGCGCGCGAGCCGGCGTTCGACGAAATAAGCGAGACAAGGCCCGCGAAATCGTCCGATCACGCCAAACTAGTAACACATCTCCAATTGATATGCCAACTCGCGTCGATCAAGATCCAGCAAAACCGCCCAAGAATTAAGCTTTTTCATGTCGGCGGGGCAGGGCCGTCCAGGTCGTACTGAGCCCAGCTCCATCGTCACGGACGCCCCCAAACGCCAGCCCGACGCGCGAGCGCGCGGCAACGATCGGCATGGGTTCCGACGGACGCCGAACCCGTAAGCCGAGGGTTGGCGAAGCACAAGTGACCGCGCATGCTCTCAAGCTTTCTTGCATGAGGGTTTGGCGGCTGGCATTCCTGATGGCGGGGTGGGTTAGCGATCGAGCGACGCGTGCGCGTCGGCTTCGGTTTTGCGGCGTCGCCAGGCGTGGGGGCCTCGGAGGACCGAGGGGGTCGCGGCGGGGTGCGAGGGGGAGGCGACGCGCGGGGATTCCCCGTCCCAGTGGTGGGCTTCAAGACTGCGGAGGATCTGGTCGGCGACCCGGACGGCGCGGAGGGCGTCCTCGCCCGAGACCCGGGGGCGCGACTCGCCCCGCGCGGCCGACACGAAGTCTTCCAGCTCAAGGGCCAGCGGCTCGCGCCCGGCCGTCTGGACCTGATCGACGCGGAGGACCTTGCCGAACAGGTGTTCCTTGATCTGGGCGGCCTGGGAGAGATCGACCCCTTCGAGGTCGAGTTCCCCGGCCAGGAAGGCGTCGGAGGGTTTGACGACGGTGGCCTGCTTGGCGGCGAAATCGAGCGAGACGTAGCCCTCGGCGCCCCAGACCCGCATCTTCCGGGTCGCCGCGTAGCTCGCCCGGCTGGCGATCAGGTGCGCGACGGCGCCGTCCTCGAATTCAATCCGGGCGTCGGCGACGTCCTCGTGGTCGCCGAACAGGCTGACGCCCACGGCCGACACCGACCACACCGGCGCCGAGACCATGCTGAGAACCAGGTCGATGTCGTGGATCATCAGGTCGAAGACGACGCCGATGTCGGTCGAGCGGAACGTGTAGATCGAGAGCCGTTCGGCGGTCAGGTACTTGGGCCGGATCGGCGACTCCTGAAGGACCGAGAGCGCGGGGTTGAACCGCTCGATGTGGCCGACCTGAAGGACCGCGCCGGTCGACCGGGCGAGGGCGACGAGTTGCTCGGCCTCGGCGAGCGAGCCGGCCAGCGGCTTCTCGACCATCGCGGCGATCCCCCGCGACAGGAAGGCGCCGGCGACCTCGCGGTGGAGCACCGTGGGAACGGCCACCGACACGGCGTCGACCTGGTGGAGCAGTTCGCGGTAGTCGGCGACCGCTCGGGTCCCGACCTTGGCGGCGACCGCCTGGGCCTGCTCGGGGCGCGCGTCGGCCACCGCCACCAGCTCGACGTTCGGCAGCGAGGCCAAGATCCGGGCGTGATGCTGGCCGAGATGGCCGACCCCGACGACTCCGACGCGCAGCGGTTTCATCGATCCAAGTCTCCCTGTCGTTTCGAATTCACAGAAGCCGAGGCGGGGGTCAGGCCGACATCTTGCCGGCGCGGTCGCGTCCCCGTCCGTGTCGGCCCTGCTGCTGGGTTTCGATGAAGTCGAGCAGGCGGCGGACTTCCAGGCCGATCTGGCCGTGCGCCTCCAGGACCTCGCGGGCCTGCTTGGCGATCATCCGGCCCCGGTAGATCAGCCGGTGGGCCTCGTGCAGCGAGGCGATCGCCTCGGCGCTCAGCCCGTGCCGCTTGAGGCCGACGATGTTGATGCAGCGCACCTTGGAGGGGTTCCCCTCGACCAGCATGAACGGCGGCACGTCGTGATAGACCCGCGTCAGCGCGCCGACGTAGCTGTAGGCGCCGACCGAGACGAACTGGTGGAGGCCGACGCCGGCGGAGACCGTCGCGTGGGAATCCATGTGGATGTGGCCGGCGAGCATCGTATTGTTGGCGATCAGGACCTTGTCGCCCAGGATGCAGTCGTGGCCGACGTGGACGTTGGCCATGAAGTAGTTGTGCGAGCCGATCCTGGTGAGGCCCTGCTCCTTGCAGCTCCCGCGATGGATGGTGACCCCCTCGCGGAAGGTGTTGGAGTCGCCGATCTCGAGGCGGGTCGGCTCCCCCTTGTAGCTGAAGTCCTGGGGGTCGCCGCCGAGGACCGAGTTGGGGTGGACCTGGTTGTCCTCGCCGAGCGTCGTGTGGCCGAGGATGCAGACGTGCGCGATCAGCCGGGTGCCCCGGCCGAGTTTGACGTCTGGTCCGATCACGCAGTACGGACCGATCTCGACGTCGTCGGCGATCTCGGCGCGAGGGTCGATGCAGGCGGTGTCAGCAATCATCGTGGCCATGAGTGACGGTTCCTACAGCCGGTTTGCGAGATAAGGAAACACTTGGCCGTAACTTGGGGCCCAGGCGGTCGGCCGGGTCTGGTCGGTTCGGTTCGGTTCGGTTCAGGGCCGGAATCAGTCGGCTAGGCTAGGCTAGGCGGTGTGGGCGTCGATCATGACGAACCGGATCTTCGCCTGCGCCGCCAGGGCGTCGCCGACTCTGGCGACGCCGGTGACGCTCGCGGAGGTCGTCTTGATCTTGTGCGCCACGACCTCGATGTGGAGCTGATCGCCGGGAACGACCGGCCGACGGAGCTTGACCTCGTCGATCGACGCGATGAACGCGGCCCTTCCCGACCGGTTGACGACCGACGCGATCACGATGCCGGCGGCCTGGGCCATGGCCTCGATGATCAAGACGCCAGGCATGATCGGCCGTCCCGGCCAGTGGCCTTGAAAGAACGGCTCGTTGAAACTGACGTTTTTGAGCCCGACCACGCGCTTACCGGTCTGAAGCTCAAGAACCCGGTCGAGCAGCAGCATCGGATAGCGGTGGGGCAGGATCTCGAGAATCCCCTGAATGTCGATCGTGCCGTCGCTGCGGAGGGGAAGGGGGGGGCCCCAGGGGTCGATCCCCTTCCCCTTCTCTTTCTCCTTCTCGACCGATTGAAGCAGCTTCCGCACCAGCGAGGCGTTGGCATGGTGGCCCGAGCGGTGGGCGACGACGAACCCTTGCAGGTCCATGCCCAGAAGCGCCAGGTCGCCGACCATGTCGAGGACCTTGTGGCGGGCGCACTCGTCGGGATACCGGAGCGTGTTGCCGACCACGCCGTCGGGGCCGAACATCAGGACGTCGGACTCGGTGGCCCGGAGGCCGATCCCCGCCGCGCGGAGCGCCTTGGCCTCGTGCTCAAGCAGGAACGTGCGACTGGACGCGATCTCGTTGCGGAACGTCTCGGGGCTCAGCGAGAGCAAAACGCTCTGATTGCCGATCGGCGAGTCCTGGCCGTAATCGAGATGGTATGAGAGGGTCAGGCCCTCGGTGGCGTTGGGGTGCGCCGCGAGCACGGCGTCCCCCTCGCGGACGGTGAACGAGCGTTCGATCGTCAGGGTTTGCCGCGGCCGGTCCTGATCGACGACGCCGGCCGCGTCGAGCGCCTCGACGAACAGGCGGCTCGACCCGTCCCCCCCGGGGCATTCGGCGGCGTCGATCTCGATCGTGCAATTGTCGATTTGCAGGCCGGAGAGGGCCGCCATGACGTGTTCGATCAACTCGACCACGGCCGGGCCGTCCTGGATCGCGGTCCGGCGTTGAGTCGGGATCACCTGGCCGACCCGCGCCGCGACCGACGGTCGGTCGGGCAGATCGACCCGGACGAACCGGACGCCCGTGTCGGGCTCGGCCGGGAGAAACCGCAAGGTCACGTCGGCGCCGTGGAAGAATCCGACTCCGCGAACCTCCGCCGCGCGGGCGATGGTCCGTTGCGGACGCTTGGCGATGAGCATTCCTTCCCTGGTCCTTTCGCCCGTCGCGGGCGGGGGGCCTCGTGGCGAGGGCCGGCCCGCGACGGCTGGTCTCTACTCAAGACGATTCGAGCCGAGGAGACGGGGCTCGACGGTCGAGCTTCTCGCCGGGCGGCCCCTCGATCCATCCTCTGATCGAGAGCGCCGGCGGCGACTGCGTGCGATGCGGATCGGATCGGATCGGCTCAGCGGACGGCGGCGGGCTGAGCCGCCGCGGCGGCGGCGGCCGGCGGAGCGCCCGCGGCGTCCTCGGCGGCGGCCGGCTTGGCAGCCCGTCCCCCTACGGCGGCGTACCACTTGTTGAGGTTGAAGACGACGTCCGCGGTGATGTCGTTGCGAGGGTCGGAGTAGACCATCGTGTTCGACATCGCGGCCATCACCGAGTTCGGGTTGCTCCCGGTGATCGGCTGGTTGGAAACCCGGACGACGTAGTTGTACCGCCGCTGTTCGGCGATCTTCTGCACCATCACCTGGATTTCCTTGTACAGCGTGGCCATCGATTCGGCCTCGCGGGCGCTGAACTCGCGCTCGGCCTGCTCGCGGCCGGCTTCCATCCGGGCCTTCAGCTCGGTGATGTGGTTCTCGCGCTTCTTGAAGTCGTCGCTGCCGGGGGCGAGCTTGCCGAGCATCTCGGCCTCCTGGGCCATCTCGGTCTGGATCTTCATCAGATCCTTCTTCTTGGCCATGGCCGCGGCTTCGAACTCCTCGCCCTGGGCCTTGACCTTCTCATAGCCCTTGAAGACCGCTTCCAGGTCGACCGTGCCGATCATCGGCGCGATCGGCTCCTTGAACGCGGCGGGGGCCGTGGATCCGGCGGCGGCGGTGCGATGCACGGCGCGATCCTGAGGCGGCTGGCCCTGGCCCATGATGGGGGCGACGAGGCAGACCGCGCCCGCGGCTCCGAGACCCAGGGCCGCGATCAAACGAGATGAGAGAACCATCGGCATCACTCCTTTTCACCGCTGGTGGTCGCAGGCCGTACGCCTGTCTTATGCTCGAATCGAGCGGTCGCCGACTTCCGACTTGCATCCCTCGCGTCCTGGGGGGAGTCGAGCCTGGACCGGGGACCGGCCGAACGCCCTCCGCCTCTGAAGCAGAGGAGGGGGTCGACGATCTTCCCGGAGTCCGGCGAGCCAACGTCGGCATTCTGCGCGGAACCACGACAGGGGTCAAGGCGAACCGCGCGACGTCGAGCTTCGACTCGCGCGGCGCCGAGACGCCGTTCGATCTCATCCGGCCGGCTCAGGCGCCGGTGTAGGTCAGCACGAAGTCGTGGAACTTGTACTTCTTGTTCTTGGGGGTCTCGCCGGCGGCCGAGAACAGGCTCAGCAGCATGTCCCCGAAATGCTCGGTTCGGACGCTGTAGGAGTTGTGCTTGCCCTCGCGACGCGACTCGATCAGGCCGGACACCCG
>CALCIC010000349.1 GCA_937907405.1 uncultured Isosphaeraceae bacterium
AGGGGAGGCCTGGTGGGACGGGCAGGCGATGTGGGGGGCGTTCGCGAACCTGGAGTACCAGTCGACCGACATGACGTGGCTGGCCCGGCACCCCCGCCTGATCGAACTCGCCACGCACATCTGCGTGCTCTGGGAAATGTCCTTCTGCGTCCTGGTCTGGAAGCCGCGTTGGCGCCCCCTGGTACTCGCCGGGGCGGTCGCCCTCCACGTCGGGATCGGCGCCTGCCTCGGGATGTGGACCTTCGGCCTGATCATGCTGATCGGCTGTGCGTCGTTCCTCCCTGACGAGGCCGTACACGCGACCTTGAACGCCCTCTCGCCGACCCGCGCCCGCCGTGAAGCGGCCCCCTTCCACACTTTACGAGCCCGTCGAGGCGACCGCCTCGAAGTGCCCGAACTCGCCTACTCTCCCGATTGCGGAGCGGAAAGGGTTCATTCTTGAATGGCATGGATTTAATCCGTAACTCCTTTTCCCAGCAGACGGTTACGGAGAAAGGCGCGGGGCTCTTTCATGAGCGGGAACTGTTTCATCTGATCGCTTGATCACACGAGGGCCACCCGGCAGGGACGGAGCGGGTTGATCAGGATGTCGGAAAGGAAGAGGGGGCCATGGCGCAGTTTTTGAAGACTGAACATCAATCGAAGTGCCATGTCCCCCACTTCTTGTTAGGTTTCCCGGTTTATCTACTTTAGGTGCATGGCCAATGGTCTAAATGCTCTAATTGGCGCGTTCAAGCTCCGCAATGCGGTCTATTTGCCCTCGCGCGTGCGATTGCTCGGCAGCGGTCCCGAAACGATCCTCGCCAAGGAGCCGTCGATGACGACGAAGCTGGCGGCCAGCTCGGATTGGTACGATCAGGGAGTCGCGCTGGCAGACGCCGCCGGCTTCCAGGTCGGCGACGGCGTCTGCTTCCGGGCGAAAGACCCCAACCATGGCGGCCCGGTCTTGATCAAGCGGACGCTCGTCGGGCGGTCGGGCGCCCGGTTCAAGCTCGACAAGGCCCTTCTGCGAGAATCCTGAACTGAGCGGGCGCGATATTCCACAAGAACCTGAATGGAAGACGAAGGAAGACTCCAATGGATCGTCGTTGGTTCCGACTGGTGATGGGGCTGGCTGGGTGGTTCTGGGCGGGCGCCGCGCTGATTCGGGCCGAGGAAGCGGGGGATCGTTTGTCGCTCGACGAGGCGACCCGCGCCCGCTGCCTGGGGGTGCTCCGCGAGGGGTTTGCATCCCCGGATTTCTGGCCGTCGATGCATGCGGCCGAGGGGCTGTCCGTCGCGGGTCGCGGCGAGGAGGTTCGCTCGGCGCTCGTCCCTCGGCTGGCGGGCGAGGCCGATCTTCAACATCGCTGCGGGCTCGCCCGCGAGATCGCCCGCGCGGGCGATCTCGCGACGGTCCAGACGCTGCTCGACGTCCTGGCGGACGCCGACCCGAGCGGTCGTGTTCATGCTTGTGAAAGTCTTTTCAAACTCTGGCAGATCGGCGACGGCGCCCTCTTGCGCCGCGCGCTGGCGCGAACCGACCAGCCTCGGCTCAGGCTCATGGCCGCGGCGGCGCTGGCGCGTTGGGGAAGTCCGAAGGCGATGGAGGCGCTTCGCGCGGCCGTCAAGGCGGACGACGGCGAGACCGCGCGGGTCGCCGCCTGGGTCCTGGGACGCGTCGGCGATCGATCCGACCTCGCCGCGCTCCGCGCCGGGGCCTCGCGATTCGACGACCCGGCGATCCGCGCCGGCTTCGCGCACTCGCTCGCCGCGCTCGGCGACGCCGAGGGGCGTTCGGCGCTCCTGAAGAACCTGGGCGACGCCGACTTCAACGTCCGCATCCAGGCGGCGGAGTTCGCTCCCGACGCGCGCGCGGTCGACGCCGGCGACGCCCTGAAGCGCCTCCTCGACGACGCCGTCCTCGACGTCCGCATCCGGGCCGCCGACGCGCTGCTGCGGCTGGCGGGGCCGCCGCCGCTCGACCGAACGGCGGTCGTCGTCCGCGACGTCTTCCCCGCGACCAGGGAGCACCCGCGCTACAGCGAGGGCTCGATGATCGACCTCCGCGACGGTCGATTGCTCTACGCGACCACGGAGTTCGCCGCCAGCAGCTCCGACTTCGCCAAGGCCCGCATCGTCGCCGTCGAATCGGCCGACGAGGGCCGATCCT
>CALCIC010000350.1 GCA_937907405.1 uncultured Isosphaeraceae bacterium
GTGCGAGTCGCCGGCGCGCGGGCTCGTCATCCAGTTTCACGCCAACTTTCTCTGCATTGAGACGCATCATGCGGAGGTCGGCTGCAACGGCGTCCTGTTCAACGACGTCTACGGCGTCCCGCTCGTCCGGCTCGACGCCGATCACGAGGTCGAATTCCGGGGGCTCATCGACTCGATGCGGAGGGAGTTGGAGGCGAGCGGCCTTGCTCACTCCGAGGTCCTGCTTTCGTACCTCAAGATCTTCCTGGTCAAGGCGGCCCGCCTGAAGTTGGAACAACAAGATCATGCTCAGGCCGCCGTGGTCAAAAGGCCCCCCGTCCTCGACGAATTGAAGCGGCTGATCGAGGAGGACTACCGGGTCGAGCACAGCCCCGGCTATTACGCCCGCCGTCTCCACCTCGCGCCCAAGTCGCTCGCCAAACTCGTCAAGAGGCACTTCCATAAAACGCCGACGGAACTGATCCGCGACTGCATCGTGAGGCAGGCGAAGTGGGAGCTCCTGCACACCCTGAAGCCGGTGAAGCAGATCGCCGCCGAGGTCGGGTTCCGGGATGAACTCTACTTCAGTCGCCTGTTCAAACGCGCCACGGGCTGCGCTCCCAGCTTTTTCAGAGAATTCGAGACGAGCATTCGAGGCGGCCGGAACGTCTGGGTCCGCTAGTCGGGCCGCGCGTCCCGATGCGGATCAACGCTGCGTCTTTCGTCCATGCGTCGGCGTCAAGCGCCCATTCCGAGTTCGATTCCACGCCCCTACGATAAGGAGGTCGAGCCGCCGGCCCCGGTTTTCGGCGGTCGCTTGAGAACTCTGTCGATGAAGGAGGAGACGATGTCCTGGATCACCCGTTGTTTCGAGGTCGCGTCGCGGGCGGATCGACTCGGAATCGCCGTCACGCGGATCGGCCTGATCGTCGTCCTGCTCTGGATCGGCGGCCTGAAAGCGTTCCGTTACGAGGCCGACGGCATCGTGCCGTTCGTGGCCAACAGCCCGACGATGAGCTTCTGGTACAACCATCCCGACGAGTACAAGGCCCACAAAAACCCCGAGGGGGCCCTCGTGCCCGCGAACCGAGAATGGCACGAGGCCAACGGGACGTACGCATTCGCCTACGGGCTGGGGAGCGTGATCGTCCTGTACGGGTTGCTGCTCTGCCTTCACCCCTGGCTGCCGCAGGCGGCGGCCGTCGGCAGTTTCCTGGTGGTGGTCATGTCGTTCGTCACCCTCTCGTTCCTCGTGACGACTCCCGAGTGCTGGGTCCCCGCGTTGGGCGATACGACGCACGGGTTCCCCTATCTGAGCGGCGCGGGGCGACTGGTCGTCAAGGACGCGATCATGATGGGGGCCGCACTCGTCACCATGGCCGACTCGGCGAAGCTCTACCTGCGACGACGCGAGGCCGCCGAGGAGCGCGCAACCATTCGCGAAACGTTGGAACCGGCGCACGTCTGAGGTCGGCCGGCCTCGACGACTACGACCGATCGGGCTGGACGACGCCGAGGTTGCGTCGCCAGGCGGCGTCGTACTCGAGCGAGAAGATGAGCTGGACGGTCTCGGCCCGATCGGGCCCCGGCGTGAGTAACGTCTCAAGCGCCTGGCGGATGTGGCCGAGCCTGGGGTCGGGGTGTTCACCGTGATGGACCGGCGCGCGATCGATTCGATCGAGGGCCGCCGCGATTTCAAGGATCTTGGAGCGGATCTCGAAAAAGTCGCGATCCAGGACTTGCAAGGCGTCGCGTTGGTGAAGCATCTCTGAATCCTCGACGCTGGGAAAACGGGCCGTGCGGTTTCAAGCGGCCCGCGGGTTGGTCCGAGCGCTCGGGCCAGCCCGCCATTTTCCCACACCGAACCGGTTCACGCAAACGCCCGAGAGGTCACGAGGTCAGGACGGGTGAGCGTCTCGAAAGTGGTTGGGAAATCTCGTCGAACAAAGGCGGTTGATGCGTAGCCTCGGATCACCGTATTTCCCGCTCCGGGGGGGGCGCATGTCGGTCGAGCATCCGCCGGCGTG
>CALCIC010000351.1 GCA_937907405.1 uncultured Isosphaeraceae bacterium
GTCGGGTCGTCAGGCAGCAAGGAGAGACAGGTACGATATTTCCTGCCGAACGCCTTACTTGACGCCGGTGGGCAGGGTTTCGTAGCCGGGCGTGACCTTCTTCACGTTGGGCGAGACGTCGGCGTCGACCAGTCCGGTCGTCCAGGCCAGGGCGCCGAGCAAGAGTCCCTGGTACTTGGGGTTGGTCCAGACGTCCTCGCGGTGGCCCATCGAGGTGTAGAAGACGCGGCCCTTGCCGTAGGGGCGGGCCCAGGTGCACGGGTAGTCGGGACGATCGTACATGGGGCCCTTCATGCCCCCGGTCTTCTGGACGAGGATCACGTGCAGGTCGTCGGGTTGGTGCTTGAGGGCGTACCACTCGTCCGTCAGCTTGAAGCTGCTCGACGCGCCGAAGCCGTCGGCCAGACCGGGGAACGCGGCGTCGGCGACGTCGATGGTCACCTCTTGTTGGGCGCCGTGCGAGTAGAATTCGCCGCCGATCATCTGGATGTAGGGATCGTCGGCCCCCTTGTCGCGCGGCTTGAAGTGGCCGAAGGTGTCGGCCGCGCAATGCATGCCGATGAAGCCCTTGCCCCCCTTGAGCGCGTCGTAGAACGCCTTCTCGCCCTCGGCCGAGATCGGCGGCGTCTTGTCGGTGCCGGGGACGGTCAGGTCGCCGGTGGTGTAGAAGACGAAGCCGTCCCATTGGGCGATCTGGTCGGGCTCGAACAGCCGGCCGTCCTTGGAGGCGACGACGTTGAAGCCGTGCTCCTTGCCGATCTCGGTCAGGATCTTCTCGGCGTGCGCGAGTTCATCGCCGTGTCGAGCGACCACTGAGTGAGGGAAGCCCGAGCTCTTGGTGAAGAACAGGATCTTCTTGGGCGCCTTGAGGGCCGAAGCCTTCGCGCTGGCCAACGCCCCGGCGCCCAGCCAGGCCGCGCCGCCGGCCAGCAGAAACTCTCGACGATTCGGGTCTCGCGACATGGTGCGAATCTCCATTTCCATTAGAGGATGAGGGAAAAGGCGGGCCGAACCGAGCAGGACCTCCACCGACCGTTGAGATCAGCAACGGCCTCGGTCGGTTTCGATTGGCGACATACCCCCCTTGTACCGCGACAGGAATCCGAAGGAAACCCGGCAGGGAAGGCTCAGCGATCAGACCGGCAGTGAACACACGTATGTTGTCCGACAGCCTTTCCGCTTGCAACGATTGCGAGGGAGGGGTAATCTCCTGGGGGAATCTCGGTTCCCAAGTCCGGTGAATCCTCGGTTTTCGAGGATTTCCGGCCCGAAGCCGACGTCAGGAGACGATCACCATTCCGCACGGACGCTGAAGCCTCGCTCAGGTGTCCGGCCCTTGGTCCGGAGACGCGATCAGGATGACCCAGCTCATAGCCCCCCCCGAAACCGCGGACGGCGCGCAGCTTTCCAAGCTTTCGGTCTCGATTCGCGGCAAGCTCCAATTCATGGATTACCTGGTCCGCGCGGCCGTCGCCGACGTCGAGCGGTTCCAGGACGAGCCCGACCCGGGGACTCGGATCTTCATCAAGCAGCTTGTCGAGATGCATACGGCCAACCTGCGTCAAGAGAGCCAGAACCTCAAGGCGATCGCCGACCTGTGTGGAATGCTCGACGCGATGGTGCAGACGACGCCCCAAGCCCAGCCGCAGCCGCAGCCGCAACCGTACAGCTCCGGAGACCTCTCATGACGTCGTCGACCAACGGACACGCGGGAACCTCGCCGCTGCATGAGTACGCGTCCACCGGGCAAGAGCTTGAGATCGAGGTGGACGGCTGCGAGGCCGAGGACCGATTGCCGTCCCCGGACTTGCGGAAGTTTCTCGCCGAGATCAAGGGGCAGGCCCAGTTCTTGCTTTACCTGGCCGACCAGATCGAGGAGTCGCTGGGCCAGCTCTCCCAGGAGAACGACCCCTGCCACGGCGCGTTCCTCTGCAAGGTGCTGGCGATGTACTCGACCCATCTCGAAACCAAGCATCAGGGGCTGGGCGAGAAGATCGCCGAGACCTGCCAGGAAGTGTACGTCGCCGTCCGAGGACGCGACCACGCCTGAGCCCGAGCAGCCGGACCTCGTCGGGCCGACGCGTTCGATGCACTCGGAAACCGCCCCGGAACGGAGCGAAACGGGGCCTTGCGCCCTCGTGAAGGCACGGTCCCGCCCGGACCTGGACTTACCTGGGCGGACGGATGGAGGGGAGAAAGCAGGCGCCGCCTCCGATCCGTCCGTCTTCACACGCGGGGTGTTCCAACAGGCGAGATCGAAAAACTCGTCCCCCCCGGGAAGGAGGGCGAGCGGGAGCACCAGGGTCGATGTCGGCGACGCCTGCTCGTTCAAGGAAACCGGATACGATCCGAATTCACGACGGTGGTCGTGCTCGGTCGTTATGAAAGCTTTCGGCCCGCGCCAAGCGGTTTCATTACTCGATTCAGTCCAAATTCCCGTGGATCGCGACTCGCGGATCGTCGTCGGGCGCACGCCAAACCCTCGCGACGACGCCCTGGCGGTCGTCGACCGCGAACGCCGTCCCGAGGGGGACTTCCGACCAATCAGGGTTTTCCAAGCCACCAACGTCATTGAGGCGTCCCGAGAATCGCGCGCGGTGATCAACGGCGCCGAAGGCCGGCGCGAGGCTTACCTGGGTTGTTTCAGGCTCGTGAAGAGTTGGCTGTAGGGGGCGTGGTCGTGCTCCACCTCGGCCCGGACGTCGACGCCCCGGTCGGCCCCTTCTTGATCGTCGCCCGTCGAATCGGGCTCGTCGTCGCGTGAGAGCTTCGGCTCGGCCTCCTCGCCATCCTCGGCGGGGTCGAGCGTCGGCTGCGGGTTCGGATTCAGGCGGTCGCGATTCCGAGCCCATTCAGTCCAGGCCTGAAGCGCGGCGTAGTGGTCCTCGATCGCCTCTTCGCCGAGGGGGGCGGTCGCGACGGCCGTCCGTCTCGGTGCGTCCTGCTCGCCCGAGTCGGCCGTCTGGTCGTCCCCGTCCTCAAGGCTG
>CALCIC010000352.1 GCA_937907405.1 uncultured Isosphaeraceae bacterium
CCACGTGTCAACCGCTCTATGCCATGGGTGGAATTCCACCAGCCGATCGCCTTATAAGACGCTTACCCCTCTGTAGGCGAGAAAAGGTTCCTGACCCCTGGTATGTGGCTGACCCCTGGTATGTGGCCCACTCCGTTCGGGCGGAGCGAAGCAAATCCGCATGTGCCGTTGCTGATTAATAAGGGCGAACGCAACAGGATTCGATCGGCTTTTGGTCTGTGTCCAGAGTAGGTTTATTGAAAATGGGCATTAAACTAAATATAAAGCATGTGATGTTTTTAGTTATTGTTGTCGCGATCGTGTTATGGTTTTTTGTGGTGGTGCGCCCCTGGTGGATTAGAAACCAAGGTATGCACTTGACTGGATAGGGAGGGAAACGGGGACAGGCACGGAGCGAGTACCCTCCGAGCCAGTCCCCGTTTCCTCTTCTGAGAATACAAAAAAAGGTTCCTGACCCCTTTTCCTCGTCTGAGAATACAAAAAAAGGTTCCTGACCCCTTTTCCTCGTCTGACCCCTTTTCCTCGTCGAGAGCGAGTCGGTGGTGGGAGGGATCGCCGACTGTTCGCCGGACCTGGTGCGTTCCCCGACCGGGAGTTGAAAGGCCGCCCAGGCGGTACACCATTGCCGGTCGAGCTTGCTGTTGGCGTAGCCCTGGAACGTCCAGAGCAGATTGCCGTCGGACGGATCGATGCACGTCGTGCTGTAGTTGCTGAAGTTCATCGTGGTCGCGCCGGAATGGCGGTAGACCGTTGTGCCCTTGACCGCAACCATCGGCGGCCGCATCGTGCCCGCGGCGTCGCCGGCGGCGTGCATCATCACGCAGACCGAGGGGTAGTCGCTCCTGGAGGTGCGAGTGCAGCCGATGCCGATGTTGCCTCGTTCATCCACGGCGATCGAGGGGTAGAGGTAGTCGCAATCGGCGCTGTCGACGAAGCCCTCCTGAAGCAAGGCGCCGTCCTCGATCCGCACTTCGTACCACAGAATCCCCGGGCGGGAGTCGGCGGTGCGCTGCGCGCCGTTGCAACTGAACACGCTGCCGCCCCGCACGAAGGCGCAGTTGTTCCGCCGCCCGCCGGCTTGTGCGAGCCGGACGCCTCCCTCGGGCTGGATCCCTTCCATGCGCGGCACGGCGTAGGAGCGGCTCAGCCGAATCGTCTGGATATCCGAGATGGCCGCGCGCGCGTCGGCCCAGTGGATCCGATACAGGTACAACTCACCGCAATCAAGGCCGCCGAACTGGTTGTTGATGAGCACGGCCGGCGTCTCGGGTTTCTGGTTCGCGTCGACGTTCAGGGCCGGGAAGGCGGCATAGATGAGTTTGGGCAGCGTCTGCGCGCGAGTGAGAATCGGGCCGTTTTTGTCGATCGCATCGGCCTTCGGGATCACGTAGAGGTCGAGCGCCTCTCGCGGGTTCTCCCCGCCGTTCGCGCACGAGATGTACACGCCGTTCCGATCGACGCCGATTTTCAGACCGGGATCGACACGCGGCAGCGGCATCGTCACGCCTCGCCAGGGCTCCAGCGGGTCAGCGGAACTGGAAACCGCCAGGAACGATTCTCCCGTCCCGGTTCCCGCGACGGTGGCGAACCACCGTTCCGACGACGGGTCGTAGACCATCCACGGGTCGTTGGCATTCGGACTCGGATCGAGCGAGCCGGCCGGCTGCACCTGCCTCCAGAATTCGAGTTGCGGCTGATGACGCAGGGACTTGCCCGTCGCCTTGTCACGGACCGTGAAGCCCGTGATGGTGAAGTCGACGACGTGCTTCGGCCCGACCGCCCCCATCACGTTGGCGCCCGATTTGAAGCCAGGTCCCCGGTCGCCTTCGATCACCGAGACGACCTCGATGTCCGCTCCCCTCGCGGGGGCCGAGTGCGCGGCGAGCACCATCGCGAGAGAGGTGATGAACGACTGAAGCATGGGGACCTCTTTCAGGATTGCTGACACGAACGGCACTCGGATTTTCATAACCCCTGAAAGGGGATGTGGAGTGGATAGACAGACGCCGGTCTCGCGCGGGGCAAGGATGGGTGGAAAAGCGATCCAAACCCGTCCTCACGGAGGCCGACAGATGAGCCAGGCTACTTCGACGACCGTCGCGGCGAAAGTGGAATCACTCGGCGAGGCCCACTTGGGGGTCAGGAAAGGGGTCAGGAACCGATTTCCGGGGAATGAACAACGTGGCAGGCTCCCAGGGGGCAGGCATTTTCCTTGGTTTTTGGCGATGGGGAACTCGGCTCCCAGAGGTCAGGCTTTGTTTTTGGTTTCTGGCGATGGGGAATCCGGCGTTGGTTCCTGTTTCCGACTTCCGAATGAATGGGCGATTCACGTGGTATAATTAGGATGGTAAATCAGCGTTCGAGGGCTCTTTGGCAACCTGATTGCAGAGACGGGCGATGGCGAGCCCGTTGGAAAAGTCGACGATCGAGGCCAATCGATGGCCGGCCGGCGTGCAATGGCTTGCGTTCGCTGATCGCGAAAACCGCGCGATCGAACCCAATCCGCCGGCGACCCGGGAGGGGGGGCGAAGACGAAAACCGCATCGTTTCCGCGCGATCGAAGCCAATCTTAAGCCGTCATGCAAACCGTTGCCATGACGGGCTTGGCTCATGTAGGGTTGGCGGTGACGAGAAGGCCGGTACAAGCCCGAAGCGCAAGCGAGTGGATCGTCATAGGCCCTTGGAATCCACTCGCTTGCGCTTCGGGCTTGTACCGGAGGGCCGCCGGGTCCGCACTGGATGCCCCTCATGAGCCACGGGCTTTAACGAGGATCGAGCGCGGATTTCGGTCGACGATCGAAGCCAATTCGGGAGCAACGGGGTATGGCCGCCGCCGGCTTGCGGCGGTGTGATCCGCAGGGCCCAAACGAAGCGGGCGGAACGCGGGGCGGGTGTCGCTTTGGGGACAAACGAAGCCAATTCTCCGCCAGTCGTGCGGTGGATCGACCCGACGGCGACCGGAGCGAACGCAATGATTGAATCGCCTGCCGGGGTTTCATCGATTTCGCGGAATCCGCATCATCCGACTCGTGCGAGGGAGACCGGAAACGACCGGCCGTGGGATTGCGACGCAGACCAGGCCAGAGCCGCGCGTGGCGAGGCCCCCTGGCTCTTGAAGGGGTGATGAAGATTCGGGTAGTCTCAATCCATGCTCAAGGGCGCCCCTTCGGTGGAACTCGGTCGGTGAACTTTCGGACGCGAGCCGAGGGCGTTCGGTTCATCTCGGGCCGTCGCCGGCCTGGCGGGGTAAAGGGTAAGTCGGCCCAGGAGCGGCCTGCCAGGTGGCGCGGACCTCGCTTCTCCAAACGGTCAGGCGGAAAGCCCCGGTCTTCAGGCATGGGGCGGTTGCCAGGAAGGTGCCAGCGATGAGCGTGGACGACAGGCCGCGAGATCCGTCGTCGATGAGCCGGGCGAGGCGGTTCGCGCGCGGGGTGGCGTCGGTGATCTTGCCCACCGAGCGGGCGATCCTGCCCTGGGAGGGGCGGTTTTACGGGCT
>CALCIC010000353.1 GCA_937907405.1 uncultured Isosphaeraceae bacterium
GATCGACGCCGGCGGCATGATCGCCGTCGCCCGCACGCCCATCGACCCCGACGAGACGGCCGGCGAGTTGGAGGACCGGCTCGCGCGGCTGGGCGCCCCCTTGAGCCTTGAGGCGATCGAACGGATCGTCGCCTCGCGGGCCGAAATCCTGCCGCAGGACCAGGCGCTCGTCACCAGGGCGCCGAAGCTCAAGAAGGAAGACGGGGTGATCGACTGGACCCGTCCCGCCCTTGAGATTCACAATCTGGTGCGGGCGATGCAGCCCTGGCCGATCGCCTCGACCACCTGGACGGCCCTCCCCTGGACCCCCTCCGGACCGCTCCGAGTGATCGTCCACAAGACCCGTCCGGTCGCCGGCGAGGGGGAGCCGGGCGTCGTGCTGACCGCGACCAGGGACGAGCTCGTCGTCGCCGCCGGCCAGGGGGCCGTCCGACTGCTGATCGTCCAGGTCCCCGGCAAGAAACCGATGACCGCTGAGGAATTCATGCGCGGTCGACACGTTCAACCCGGCGACCGCATGGGCGAGTAGACTCGATTTCGCGCAGCGCGCCCCCCCATGCGTTATAGTGTGGAAGTATCGACCGTTTCCTTTCGGAGCATTGCCCGGAGCAAACCACAGTCAATGAACGGACGCACCATCGCGATCGGCGACATTCATGGTTGCTCGACGGCGCTGCAAGCCCTGCTCCGGGCGGTCGAACCGCGACCGGACGACCTCATCGTCACGCTCGGCGACTACGTCAACCGAGGTCCCGACTCGCGGGGCGTCCTCGATCGACTCATCGACCTTCGCCGCCGCTCGCGCTTGGTTTCCATCCTGGGCAACCACGACGAGATGCAGTTGCAAGCCCGGGATCGTTCGACGAACAACGCGCCGAGGGACTCCGCCGGCTTGCTCACCCGAGCGGCGAAGACCGTCGACCGGCCGACGACGCCCCTGACGGAGGGGCATTTCGCGTTCCTCGATGCGTGCGTCGACTCGTTCGAGACCGACGGCCACATCTTCGTCCACGCCGGCTACGATCCCGCGCTGCCGATGAGCGAGCAGCCTGCCGACCTGCTCCGCTGGCAGTCGCTGCGACGCGGTCTGCCCGGCCCTCACGTCTCCGGCAAGCCGGTCGTCGCCGGCCACACGTCGCAGAAGAACGGCAAGATCCTCAACCTGGGTTATCTGGTCTGCATCGACACCTACTGCTACGGCGGAGGCTGGCTGACGGCTCTCGACGTCCATTCCGGCGCGACCTGGCAGGTCGACGCCCGGGGTCGGCTCCGCCAGCGCCGATCGCCCCGCTGAACGCGCGGCCCCTGCGCCCGCGCCCAGGGTCGGCGTCTTCGAATTTGGTAGCTCGGGCGGGACGCCCGAGCCACGCCGGGAGACGGAAAAACGGAAATCCGAGGCCACCCATCAACCGCCTCTGTTGTACGATGGTTCCCACCCAACTTCGAGACGCTCACCCCCCGCCCAACCGCCGCGGCGGGTCGTTTGTCGAGGGGACGCGTCGCGAGTACGATGGAGGGTTCAGAATCATCGCGAACTTCGTGATTACGACGAATGAAAGCGAGACTCGATCATGACCGACCACCAGAAGGACGCGGCGCGTGCCTGGGGACTCGAAAAACTCAGCGTCGAACGCCGAGCCGCCACCCACTGGAACCTTCCCACGGCGGCGCTGTACGAACACGCCGTTCGACGGGGAGAGGGTTTGATCGCTCGCGAGGGTCCGTTGGTCGTCGACACCGGCGCGTTCACGGGACGGTCGCCCAAGGACAAGTTCACGATCGACGAGCCGAGCAGCCGCGACAAGATCTGGTGGGGGGCGATCAACCAACCGCTGTCCGAGGAAGCCTTCGATCGCGTCTGGGCGCGCCAGCGCGCGTACCTCGCCGACAAGGAACTGTACGTCCAGGACTGCTACGGCGGCGCCGACCCTCGATACCGGCTGCCGGTGCGGATCGTCACCGAATTCGCGTGGCACAGCCTGTTCGCCCGCGACATGCTGATCCGCGAACACGACGAGGCCGTCCTCCGCGCGTTCGTCCCCGAGTTCACGGTCGTCGACACGCCCCATCTCCGGGCCGACCCCGCGGCCGACGGCACCCGCTCGGGGACGTTCATCCTGGTTCATCTCGCGAAGAAGCTCGTGCTGATCGGCGGCACGGAGTACGCGGGCGAGATCAAGAAGTCGGTCTTCTCGCTGCTGAACTACCTGCTGCCGCTGCGAGGCGTTCTGGGGATGCACTGCTCGGCCAACTACGGCCGCGATGAAGACGACGTCGCGCTCTTCTTCGGCCTCTCGGGGACCGGCAAGACGACCCTCTCGACCTCGCCCGACCGCCGGTTGATCGGCGACGACGAGCACGGTTGGAGCGACGACGGCGTGTTCAACTTCGAAGGCGGCTGCTACGCCAAGGTGATCGGCATCCACGCCGAGACCGAGCCCGAGATTTACGCGACGACCCGGATGTTCGGCACGGTGCTCGAAAACGTCGTCGTCGATCCCGAAACTCGACGACTCGACCTCGACAACCCTCGCCTCACTGAAAACACCCGCGCCGCATACCCGATCATGCACGTGCCGGGGGCCGACCAGGACGGCGTCGCGGGCCACCCCCGGAACATCTTCCTGCTGACGTACGACGCCTTCGGCGTGCTGCCGCCGATCGCCCGGCTTACGCCCGAGCAGGCCATGTACCACTACCTGACCGGCTATACGTCGAAGGTCGCCGGCACCGAGGCGGGCGTCGTTGAACCGCAGGTGGTCTTCAGCCCTTGCTTCGGCGCGCCGTTCCTGCCGCTGCATCCCAAGGTGTACGCCGGCCTGCTGGGAAAACGGATCGCCGAACATCAAGCGCGGTGCTGGCTGGTGAACACCGGGGTCACCGGCGGCCCGTACGGGGTCGGCAAGCGGATCGCGATGCCGATCACCCGATCGCTGATCAACGCGGCGCTCTCCGGCTCGCTGGACGACGCGCCCACGACGCCCAACACGGCGTTCCACCTGAACGCGCTGAACCGGGTTCCCGGACTCTCTCCCGACGTGCTTGATCCGCGAGCCTCCTGGAGCGACCCCGACGC
This sequence comes from uncultured Isosphaeraceae bacterium, assembly GCA_937907405.1. Classification (GTDB taxonomy): domain Bacteria; phylum Planctomycetota; class Planctomycetia; order Isosphaerales; family Isosphaeraceae; genus Paludisphaera. Next base: position 3,077 of record CALCIC010000353.1, read on the forward strand.
TTACGACCGCAAATCGGCCGAACTGGCCCGACGGTTCGAGGAGAACCATCGCAAGATCGACGTCGAGATCTGAACGCGAACGCCGCCGACCGCCTCACGCCGAGGGCTTGCCGTTAAGCCGGGTCTGCTCGACGAAGTTCTCGGTCTCGGCGTCGATCGCCCGGCCGCGACGGCCGCGGGCCGGGTGGATGTACAGCGTGTTGGGATCGACGACGTCGCGGTGCGGCGGCGGCGTGCTCATCTGATAGCGCACCGGCTGGCGGTGGTCGGAAAGCTGGAGTTCGGGGTTGAAGACGCTGTTGAACTTCCAGAGCATCCGGAGCGTGTTGGTCTGCCCCCGGCTGAGGTTGTTCGCCAGAATCCCGGCGAGCGCGCCCACGGCGCGCCATCCCAGGTGCTTGCGGTTGAGGACTTGCTGCGTCCGCACCAGCTCGCCGTAGAATTCATGGAGCGGCAGCCTGGTGGGGAGCACCGCGTGCTGGATGTCGAACAGCCGGTAATCGCGGGTCGTCAGCTTGCGAGCCTCGGTCACCCAGCTCTCGGTGCCCGGATACGGCGTGTTCACGCTGATGTTGACGATCTCCGGGGTCTCCAGGCACC
>CALCIC010000354.1 GCA_937907405.1 uncultured Isosphaeraceae bacterium
AGCATCGCCCCGGCCTCGATCATCAACAGGCCGCCGAAGAACTCGCCGGCCCGGTCGTCGCTCGGCTCCCGGTGCGACAGTCCCACAAGGATCAGCCCCGTCAGCAACACGAACAACCGCCCGTAGAACGCCAGCGGGTCATTGACCGCCGGCGCGGCGAAGTGGTCGGCTCGCACGTTTTGCGACGCCAGGAGGACCAGAAGCGCCGCGACCAGGCCCGCCGCCGCCGTTCCCGCCCAGGTCGAGCGAGGCAGTTTGACGAACGGCGAGGCGGTCATCATGGCGATCGCGACCGCCAGCAGGAGGACCTCCGGCGACACGATCAGGAGCGTATTCTGGACCGTCTGGTAGGCGAGCTGAAGCGTCATCTCCGGCTTTCCGTGCTAGGCGTGCGTCGTGCGTCGATTAATTAAGGGATTGTTTCAGCGAGGGTTGACCGGGCGGACCGCCGCCGAGCCCGGAGTCGTCGTCAGGACCCCCCGAGCCGTACCGAGCTCGGGCTCGGGGGCGGGCTGGATCGCAGCGCGTTGCGCTTGCAGGTTCTGATTCAGGGTCGCGACCGCCGGCCGAATACGGGCGAAGAACGGCTCGGGAAAGATGCCGATGAAGAGAATCAGCGCGGACAGAGTCCCCAGTCCGGCGATCTCGTGCCAGCCCAGCGGGCGGATCTCCGCATGGCCGTGGCCGTCGCCGTGGGGGACCGGCTCGACCAGCGGCCCGAACACCACCCGACGCATCATCAGCAGCAGGTAGAACGCCCCAAGGATCATGCCCGACGAGGCGAACGCCGCCGCCCGCGGACTCTGCGCGAACATGCCGACGAGGATCGGAAACTCGCCGATGAACCCGCACAATCCCGGCAGCGCGGCCGACGCCAGGGACGTGTAAATGAAGAAGAAGGCGAACAACGGCATTCGGTTCCAGGTCCCGCCGATCTCGCTCATGCTTCGGGTGTGATACCGCTCGTAGAGCACCCCCACGCAGGCGAACAACGCGCCGGTGGTCAGGCCGTGGTTGAGCATGTGGATCACCGCGCCGTTCATGCCGACGTCGTTCATCGCCAGCATCCCCAGGAGGATGAAGCCCATGTGGCTGACCGAGCTGTACGCCACCAGCCGTTTCATGTCGGTCTGGGCCAACGCCGTGAGCGCCCCGTAGATGATGCCCACGACCGCCAGCGTGGCCAGCATCGGGAACAAGGCGACCGCGCCCAGCGGGGTCATCCCCATGTTGAATCGCAACAACCCGTAACTGCCGACCTTCAGCAGCACCCCCGCCAACAGGATCGAGCCGGCCGTCGGCGCCTCCACGTGGGCGAGCGGCAGCCAGGTGTGGAACGGGAACACCGGCACCTTGATCGCGAATCCGGCGAACAGGAGCAAGAAGATGAAGACCTGCGGGTTGCTCCACGAGTCGATCCGATACCACTCGGACCACTCCAGTTTCGACAGCCCCAGGGTCAACTCGGGGATCGAGAACGTCAGGTGGTGGCCCGGCGAATATTGCTGATGGACGACGACCAGCGCGATCACCCCCAGCAGCGTCAGGAGGCTTCCCGCCAGGGTGTACAGGAAGAAGTACACCGACGCCCGGTTGCGGTCGGGGCCTCCCCAAAGGCCGATCAGGAAGAACAAGGGGACCAGGGCGAACTCGAAGAACACGTAGAACAGAATCACGTCGAGGCTGGCGAACAGGCCCAGGAGCCCCGTCTCAAGAGCCAGCAGGAACGCGTAGTCCAGCGGGGCCCGTTCCTTGATCGCCTCCCACGACGACATGACGCCGGCGAACGTCAACACGGTGGTGAGCACGAACACCCAGATCGAGAGACCGTCCAGCCCCAGCGCGAGCCGGATGTCGGGGCGGGTGAACCACCCCACGCCGTACGGCCCCGTCGCCGGCCCGTAGGCGAACTGCGGCGTCGTCACCGCCGGGTCGAACCCGGCCAGCAGCACCAGGCTCGCGGCGAGCGTCGCCAGCGACGTCCCAAGCGCGATCCGACGCGCCGTGAAAACGTCGAGGCCCGGCGCGACGACCAGCGCCAGGGCGCCGATCATGGGGAGCAAAACGGTGATCGCCAGCAGTGTCGCCATCAAACCATCCTCGGAACCGTCGTCTTCAGGCCGTCCGGCACCCCGCGTCGCGGTTCGCCCGAACGGCTTCGTCGATCGTTGTGTTGTGTTCTCGGAGTCGGATCAAATCAAATCAAGAGCAGGATCACCAGCAAGACCACGACGCTGAGCGCCGAGACCGCCGCGTAGAACTGGAGCAAGCCGTTTTGATATCCCGCCAGGACGTCGCGGCCCAGCCTGCCGGGCATCCGGGCGATCCCCACCACCAGGCGGTCGACCAGCTCGACGTCCAGGATCTTCGAGGCCGCCGCCGCGCCGACGAGGACCTTCATGACGGTCCAGTGGTACAACTCGTCGACGTAGAACTTGTTGAGCGAGGCCTGGTACAGCGGCCGGACGGTCGACGCGATCCGCGCGGGGAACGGGCTGGGCTCGGCGTAAAGAACGTAGGCCAGCGCCACGCCCGCCACGGCGGCGATGGTGCTGAGGATCGGAGTCGCCAGGCCGAAGACGTGGCGTCCCTCGGTCAGGGCGTCGAAGCCCAACGTTCCTTCCAGGTGCGACTCGAACCAGCCCGTGACGCCGAAGACCACTCCCGTGAGCGCCGCGCAGACCGCAAGGGCGATCAGGGGGTAGGTCATCACCGGCGGCGATTCCTCGCCGACGTGGTGGTGGCCGTGGCCGTCGTCATGGCCGTGCGCGTGGTCGTCGTGGCCGTGGCCGTGGCCGTGGGGGGCGGCCTCGACCTTGGGGGCCTCGGGATCGTCGGGGCTGGGGAGTTTCTCCGGGCCCCAGAAGGTCATGAAGAAGGCCCGGAACGTGTAGAACGCGGTCATGAACGCGGTCACGAGGGCCGTCCAGTAGATCAGCGTGTAGACCCACCCCCAGTTCAGGCTCAACTCATGCGCGGCCTCGGGCGCCGCCTGAAGGGCCAGAAGGATCTCGTCCTTCGAGAAGAACCCGGCGGTCGGGAAGATCCCCGAGAGCGCCAGCGCGCCGACGAGGAACGTCCAGTAGGTGTAGGGGAGCCGCTTGCGGAGGCCGCCGAACCGCCGCATGTCGATCACGTCCCCCATCGCGTGCATCACGCTGCCCGACGCCAGGAACAACAGGGCCTTGAAGAAGGCGTGGGTGAACAGGTGGAACATCGCCGCGTAAAGCGCCAGCCGAGCCACGCCGGCGACCCCCGCGCCCAGGGCCATGAACATGTAGCCGAGCTGGCTCACCGTCGAATAGGCCATCACCCGCTTCAGATC
>CALCIC010000355.1 GCA_937907405.1 uncultured Isosphaeraceae bacterium
CTCTCGACGGCGGTCTACTGGCGGCGTTGCTGGTCATCGAGCCGGCTGGTGAGCAGGTTCTTCCTCACTGGGAGTCGACTGTTCGAATCCGAGGCTTCGGATCGACGTACAAGCAACCACGGGCGTCAAGGGACGTCCCTCAGGGACGGGAGACCACCCTCCGCGACCTGGCACTGAAGCGCGTCAGTGCATCAGAAGCCTGGAGGTTGCTCTGGTATGGCCCCAAGGGGCGTCGCTCGGCGCGTTGAAGGTCGACGAGTTCCAGGGAAGTCTCACCTGTGAAACAGACTGTGCTTCGGCTGAACGGGAACCAGGATTTGGACGGGGGCCATCGGCTGGAGATACATCGTTGGAGCCTGCTGATAGACGACGGGAGCCTGCTGATACATCGTCGTCGGCGCGTGCTGGTAGAACGGCTGCGCCTGAATCGGCGCATAGCCGAGGGCCGTGGGAGCGGAACCGACAAGGCCGTTCGAGCTCTCAAGGTCGACGAGTGCATTCACGATCGACTCGACGTCCTGCTTCTCAGCCTCATTCAACTCGTCGACGTCCTCGCCAAGCGCATCCGTATACTTTTCCACGACCGAGCTTCGTAACGCCTTAAGTCGCTCGGTAGACGACGTTTCTTCATCCGTTTTATCCTTCATCTCCTTCCTCACATCCTTGATGACGGCCGAGCGATAGAGAGGCTTGATTCTGACTCCCGCCACGGGAGCGTTGCCGACCGTCGTCCCGGGGGCGGAATAGGTGCTGCCGGCTGTAGTCGAATAGACCTGGGCGGGCGCGGAATAGACCTGCGCGGGCGCCGAGTAGACCTGCGCGGGCGCCGAGTAGACCTGCGCGGGCGCCGAGTAGACCTGCGCGGGCACCGAGTAGGTTGAAGCGGCACCTAGATACTGAGTTCCAACGGGAGCCGCGTACGTTGCAACCGGCGCGCTCTGCACGTAGTAATAGGTGAGGGGATGATGACGATCGCCGGCCAAGGCGACGGAAGGATAGGCGCCCAAGACGACGGCGAGCAGGCCGTTCCAGGCTCTCGATCCCGGCGAACCGATACGCGACGCCATGATGCTCTCTCCGTAACGCAGATGCGGATTCCGTTCCGGCGAAGGCTCGCGGGGTTTGTCCTGCCCCGTCGTCTCCGGGCGACCCGCCGGCGGCGAGTGCGACGTCGAAGGTGATGCTAGGAATATACCCGACTGCCAGCTTCCAAGCGTATGGCGGTGCTGATTTCTAGAGAGGAACAACGGCCTGAACCGACTGGATCGACGTTTTCGGAACTTCTCGCTTTGCCTCCGACCATTTCAAGGTTAATATCGATCGACTAGGTAACATGGAGAAATTGCGACGGTGGCCCAATGGCGGTCGGACCTACGGTGAAGTCGATGACGGGGCTAGGGGGAGGTAATCAGATGATGGCGAGCTTACGACGCGCAGTCATGGTGGGATTGGGGGTCTGGATTGCTTGGTCCGCGGCCGTCGCGACGGCGGGACCGGCTCGCTATGACCCCGAGACGCGGTCCATGCGATTCACCTACACCTATGCATCACTCGCGCCAGGGCAGTTCGGAGAGGCCGCGATCGGCAGCCCCCAGAAGCCTTCCAGCGATCAGGACGCCGTGGTCCGGACGGTCGTTCTCAAGGTGAGCGACACTCTCTCCAAAGCGACGGCTGGACGATTGAAGATTTCGTCGCTGGACCTCGTCTCCGACGCCCGCCGCGCCGACGTCGTGATCTCGTTGACCGGCGACCCGGGACGGGGCGGGTGGGCGATCGCTGGCGCCATCGAAGGGAGACCGGGGCAGATCGGGTTGTATTACCAGGTGCTGGCCGCGGAGTGGGAACAGGATTACGTGCTCACGGCGGCGCATGAGGTCTGCCATTACGTCTTCGGCCTGGTGGACGAGTACAACTTTCCCCAGGGGTGCCCTCTGGCGAATCCCGGCGGTCCGGGCTGCCTCATGGACAACTATCTCTCCCAGGGGAGTCGCCACGGCTGGTACGGCCGTTTCTGCGCTCATGACCACGTCGTCGACAACAGCCAAAAAAGTTCCTGCCAGGCGATCATCGACAAGTTTTTCACCGATCGCAACGTGACTTCGGCCGCTGAAGAAGGCCAGTCGGCGCAAGTCGCGTCCGCCGGGGTCGCCGTGTCGACTCGTGAGTCGAAACTAGAGAATATCACGCGCGCGGCGATTGGTAGAGTTCGCGAGGAAGTGGAAGCGACGAACAAGGACAGAAAGCCGAGCGCCGCGCTGGCGTCGGTGGGCTCGTCGAAGATCAGGGACGTCGCCCGGAACTTCCTCAAGAATCAGCTTCAGGCCAACGGCGTCAACCTTGAGACGGACGAACTGAGGGGCGTGGTTGAATCCGTTTTAAAGCAGGCCGGGGCGCTGGTTTCCGTGGCGGTGCCTCCCCAGTTTCAAGTGGTTGAGAGCCTGATCGCCAAGTTCGCCGCGTCACGTGCGAAGGAGTTGAAAGAGAACGCGCCGAAGGGAAGCGAGAAAACGCTCCGGGGCAGACTCGTCCGAGACGTTCTGGCGTTTCTGTCTGGCATGGGGGGCGCCTCCGCTCCGGGGGTGGGCAAGGCTCCATCCGCCGACGAGCGTCAATATCTGGACTTCATCGCCATGCAGGCGTTGGCGCAGGTCGAGCAGAAGCAGGCCGACCAGGAGTTGTACCAAGCGGCCCTGACGCACATCAAGCTCGACCGTGAGACGGCCGGCACCATCCTCGACATCGCCACCCAGGTCGGCGTCCCCGGGGCTGAGAGCCGTCTCGCCGCCCTCGGCGAAATCGACGCCGACCTTCGTACTTACATCCCCGGCCGGACCGCCTCGACCGGCTTCGGCCGTCGCCGGACCATCCTGATCTACCCCGAACCGCTCGACCCTCGTAAGGACTACGTCGTCACCCAGTCGGGCATCTATCGCTACGGCGATCTTCTCGAGCAGTACATCGGCCTGTTCACAAAGCTGGTCGAACGGGCGCAGATCGACCTCTACTCCACCAGTTTTCAGGAGCGTCGCCAACAGGAGCGCCGCCAGTTGCTCGCCAAGCCCGCGAGCGAGCGGGCGACGCTGGAACGCCAGCGCCGCATCGCTGAACTCAGCGACCCCGACAAGGCCCGGGGCCAGCGCGAGTCCGACCTCCGTACTCTCATCGGCGAGGTCACCACGGCCATCCGCGAGAACCGGATCGAGAACGTGATGTTCCTCGTCCCCCCCGGCGGGATCCCCCGCGACATGAACACCCTCTTCGAGGGCTTGCGACGGCAGTTGCTGCGCAAGGGCGACGTCCGCATCGACCTGGTTCTCGCGTCCGACGCGGACATTCCATTCGAGCTCCGGGACGTCGCGATCGGCAGCGGCGGGTCCATCATCACCCTTACCGACGTCGACGAGGTGGGCGCCGTCGCCCAGCGGCTGAAGAACGACCAAACCTCCGGCGCCTGGGTCATTCTGCCATACCAGGACGTCATCGAGGGGGCGGACTATACCTACGCCAAGACGCGACGGAACGTTTCCTGGCTCCGAAGCGACCTGAAGCGGGCCTCGGTCGGGCCGGAACCTCTCCTTCATAGTTACTACAACTCGTCCGAGAACCTCTACGACGTCATTGATTTCTTCAAGGAACCGCCTCCGGAGGCGTCCGCCGCCGGCGCCGTCCCGGGCCGAGCAGCCGTTGTGACCCCGCCCGCGGCGCCCTCGATCAACGGGTCTGATCACGCTTCGACACTTCTGGACGAGGCCAAGATCATGCCCGTCTCCGCCCGTCGGTTGTTCGTGGACTACATCCAGAAGGCCCTGGGGGACAACGAACCGAGAAGCGTCGATGAAGTGGAGGCGATGGACCCCCTGAGCGACCAATTGGGGCTTCTCGACGAGCTGACGTATATCAAGAATCTCATCGTCGAATACAACTCCCGCCCCGACGACGACGTTGGAGTACGCCAACGATTCGACGTCATCGAGCACGTCATCCGCGCCCGCGCCAAGTTGGACGAGGTCCGAGGGCTGCTTGGAGTCGCCCTCGCGGCTCACGAGCCCTATCTCGCCCGGGACTATGACGAGAACGCGTTCGTCGAAGAGCTGAAAGACGACGGCGACCAAGAGCAGGCGCCTGCCTCTCGACAGCCCGCCCCCGTCGAGGAACGGAACGGCGGAGGCGGGCCGGCCGCCCCCGGCGCGGAGAAAGCCCCTGACGACGATGTAAAGACAAGATCAACATCGAAAATGATAAACAAATTAAAACTCGATGCGGACAAGATCAGAGAGTCGATCGGGCGCCCCGCGAAGGCGCAGGTCGACCGTCCCGAAACGAACGAACAGGCCGAGGTTGATTCGGCCCCCTCGAACTCGGGGTCGAAGAACGCGCGGAACGACCGGAGCAAGCTCGATCAGGCGACGCGGCGCCTCAATTACCTCGATCAGAGGTACGACGATCTCAGAACGATTAGGCAATCGTTCTACAAGAAAATAGGCGACAAATCGATGGAGTATGAGCGGCGCATCGTCAGGGCCGTCGAGGGGATCAGCGAGCGTATGTCCAAGTACGAATCCTCCCCAGCGACCAGGGCCTATCTGGGCTTGATGCTCCAGCAGGTTCGTCTTCAGATCGTGAACGATTTTCTCAGTCACATCGAGCACGAGTTGAGCGAGGCCGATCAGACGTCGGTCTTCCGACGAATCAACCGCGATTCCCAGGTGCGCGCCTCCCAGATGATTCAGGACAAGATCTTTCGAATCGACGGGAACGACGGCGTTCCGCGGCCGGTCCTCCCGCCGGCCGACATCGTCGACGCCCAGGGGCGGGTGCTGCGTGAAAAGGGACGTTACCGCCTGCCGCGGTTCTACGCCGACGATGTGAAGTACGATCCCAAGCAGCCGGAAGCCGAGTTCGAACTCATCCTCGGCTTCTCACAGCCCCTGCCAGGAGTAGACGCCGACGCAATCCGCGACGGGAAGATGGATCGCCTTCCGCGCCTCTCGCTCTACAACGACGACGGCCGGCTGTTGAACACGCCGAGTCTTAGGCTCGATCGCGACGTCTCGTCGCCGACCTGCCTGATCTACCGCTTCGCTCCTGAGTTCGGTGAGAAGGCGTGGTACAACGCGGCGTTGATCCTCAACGAAACGATCCTCCGGCGGATCGCCGCCGATCAGGTCCACTTCACCTTTTCCGTGGCCTCGACCCGCCCCAACGTCCGCCTCAACGCCGCGCTCGTGCAGATGCCTGACGACCCCGACCTGGTCCCGCCGCCGCCGCGAAAAGGGCTCGTCCGGGCCATGGACCGCCGGGCCAAGTTGGAAGTCCAGGTCTATGGCGGAACGTCGGTGCTCGGCGCCTCGATCAGCGGCGTGCTCCACAAGATCGACAGCGGGAGCGGGACCATCGAGCCGATCGCCCAGGACTTCTACGACGACGGCCAGACTTACGGCGACCGGAGCGCGAACGACGGCGTCTACACGTCGATCGTATCCCTTGACCAGAGCCCGAAGGGCATGGAGTACCGCGTCTTCGTCCAGGCCGAGTCCACAAGCAAGAGCCACAACATCCCTCCGGAAGATCCGGGCAAGAATGAAGAGGCTCGCCGCAAGGACGCCAGATCACGGGGTGCTACGACCGTGCGTGAACAACCGGTCGTGAAGGTCGAAACTCCCGAGTCCAAGCCCGCCCTCCAGTTTCAGCGGGCCACCTCGATCCAGATCCGCGTCGAGCCTTGAGGTGCCGACCGCGAGGTAAACCTTCAGACGCGATGACGCCCGCTCGAGGTCTACAGCCTCTCGCGGGCGTCGTCGCGTTTCAGGACTCGGTTTGATCTCTCACCTGTGATGCAGCCAGTGCAGGTATCCCGAATCCTCCTGTTGAGGCGACGGCGAAGGCCCCGAGGGAGGTGCGTAGCCTCCTCCTCCGCCCCCCGGTCCAGGGCAAGGTCCGCCGTGATACTTGCAGTGGGCGCGGTACGTATTGCAAGGGGCGAATGAAGTCGCCTCGGGCGTGACCACGGGAATGGGAGGTCCCGAGGGAGCGTAGCCGGTCACCGCCGCATAGGCCTGGCCTCCCGCCGGGGCGAGGCCGATCGGGGCGTTGGCCACGGGGGCCTGGGCGAGCGTCGGCATCGGGCTCATCTGGACGCGGGGGTTCCGACGACGCGCCAGGCTCTCGCCGATCGCTCCGAGCATGTTGTTGATCAGCCCCGGCGCCTGGAGGACCATCGCGGTCGTCGGCGCCTGGCCGACCGGCGCCTGCATAACCGTCGGCGCCTGCATGACCGGTGGCGCCTGCATCGGCTGAGGCTGGGGGGCGTACATCGGCTGAGGCTGGGGGGCGAACATCGGAGGGGCCTGCATCGGCTGAGGCTGAGGGGCCTGCATCGGCTGGGGCTGAGGGGCCTGCATCGGCTGCGTGAACAGGTTCGGTTGCGGCTGGGGCGCCTGCATCGGCTGGGGCTGAGGTGCGTACATCGGCTGGGGCGCCATCGCCACCGTCACCTGAGGAGGCGGCGTCGGAGCCAGGATGATTTGCTGCGGCGCCTGCTGCACGACCATCGCCGGCGCCTGAGTCTGAAGATAAGTCGGCGCGGGCGACGGGACGTATTGAACGGGAGGCGCCTGGTACACCGGCTGCTGCGGTGGGGCGGCGTACACCGGCGGTTGGGGCGGCGGAATGTACGGCGGCTGCTTGGGCGGAGCATACGGCGTCTGCTTGGGCGGAACGTAAGGGTGTTCATGCCGCTGCTCGGTCGGGGACGTTTGGGCCGACGGGCCGTCGGACGACACCCCGCCCACGCCGGGATCCTTGGAAGCGGCC
>CALCIC010000356.1 GCA_937907405.1 uncultured Isosphaeraceae bacterium
AGTGGCGCGCGTGGTGGTGGCTGCCATCGTGTTCCTTTATTTATGTACCGCGCATCCACAGTTAAACGCCAGGCCACGTCGGCCGCATCACGGTATTGTCAACTGTGAATCGCTTGAGGAATGGTAGAATCATACTTCAATCCAGTCAAGCCCACTTGGGACCCTCCCCCCCCTCGACCGAGTCGACCCGATCTCTTGAAAGAGTTTGGAAACGACCGAACGACTTGCAATGAATACTCAACCATCGAAACCGAGTCAAGCCGCCGACTCTGCTTTTCGAGGCTGGTGGAGGTCGGAGGGCGGGTTGCTCGGCTTGTGAGAGGGGTCGGTTTTCCATTAGAGTGGGTGAGTAAGAACCATTGAGGGCGGCCGTTGGATGATTCGACGCCGTCGACTCCGAGCGACATGGTGGAAAAAGGCGACACGGCTCCAGGGCCCTTGCGAGTCAGCGACCGATGGCCGGGTATTCGATTTTGACGACTGAGCGCTCCGCGCGATCGACCGAGGCCGCGTTTCAGCAGTGCCTGAATCCGTCCTGCTCGGCGACGTTCGGGATCGACGAGGCGCACTTCGCGTGCCCGAAGTGCGGCGATCTGGTCGACGTGGTCTACGACTGGGACCGCTTGCCGGTGCCTTCGGCCCTGAGCGACTTTGAGGCGAAATGGTCGCGCCGGCTCGATCCCCTCTGCTTTTCCGGCGTCTGGCGATTCCGCGACCTGCTCCCGTTCGCCCCCGCCGACCGGATCGTGACGATCGGCGAGGGCCAAACGCTCTTGCAGCGGGCCGACAAGGTGGGGGAGTTCGTCGGCATGTCGGCCGGCAACTTGATGCTTCAATACGAGGGGATGAATCCGTCGGGGAGCTTCAAGGACAACGGCATGACCGCCGCGTTCACCCACGCGCGGATGGTCGGGGCGCGGCGGGTGGCCTGCGCCAGCACGGGCAACACCTCGGCCGCCCTGGCGGTCTACTGCTCGGCGACCGGCCACGGCTTCAAGGCGATCATCTTCATCGGCTCGGGCAAAATCGCCTACGGGAAGCTCGCCCAGGCGCTCGACCACGGGGCGCTCACGGTGCAGATCGTCGGCGACTTCGACGACGCCATGAACCGGGTCCGCGAGGTATCCAACCGGCTGGGCATCTACCTGATGAACTCGGTCAACCCCTTCCGCCTGGAAGGCCGGAAGACGATCATGTTTCGGGTCCTTGAGGCGATGGGCTGGGAGGTTCCCGACTGGATCGTCGTGCCGGGGGGCAACCTCGGCAATTCGAGCGCCTTCGGCAAGGCGTTCATCGAGTTGAAGCACCTTGGGCTCATCGACCGGGTTCCTCGACTGGCCGTGATCAACGCCGCCGGCGCCCGCACGCTCAACGAACTTTACGGCGCCCGCGAGGTCCGCTGGCGGAGCGGAACGGCCGACTCCGACAAGGTGGGCGCGTTCTACGACGAACTCGACGCCTCGGGGGTCAAGGCGTCGACGATCGCCTCGGCCATCGAGATCAACCGGCCGGTCAATCTCAAGAAGTGCCTCCGCGCCCTGGATTTTTGCGACGGCGTCGTCCGCCAGGTGACCGACCAGCAGATCATGGACGCCAAGGCCCGCGTCGGCGCCGGGGGGCTCGGCTGCGAACCCGCCAGCGCGGCGAGCGTCGCCGGCGCCAAGCTGCTCCGGGAGGAGGGGGTCGTCGCCCCCTCCGAGCGGGTCGTCTGCATCCTCACCGGGCATCAGCTCAAAGACCCGACCGCGACGGTCGCCTACCACGGGGCCGACCAGGACAATTTCGAGAAGGTGCTGGGGAGCCGAGGCGTCCGCCGCGCGGGGTACGCCAACCGGCCCGTCATCGTCCCCAACGACCTCGACGACATCATCAGGACGATCGCACTGTATTCCGACGCCGAGGCGGCCGGCGCCTGAACGACGGCGCCTTGGCGCCGCGCCGTCGATTCCGCGGCGCGACTTGACAAGCTGAAAGGAAGGCCGGCCCGTGAGCACGGCGACTGTGGGTGTTGGACTTCATGGGGCGGGCGGACGGATGGGAATCCGGCTGATCCAGTTGATCGCCGAGAATCCCCGCGTCCGGCTGGTCGCCGCGATCGACCGCGACGGACATCCTCTACTCGGCCGGGACGCCGGAGAGGCGGCGGGAATAGGCCGACTGAACGTCCCGCTCGAAACCCTTGCAGCCCTTGAAGGGCGCGACGGGCTCGACGTCGTCATCGACTTCTCCCATCCTTCGGCGACGCTTGAGCTGGCGAAGGTCTGCGTTCGGAACGGGGTCGCGCTGGTGGTGGGGACGACCGGCTTCGAGGTCGAGCAGCGATCCGCGCTTGAAGCGGCGTCGGCGACGATCCCGATCCTGATCTCGCCGAACATGAGCCGGGCGGTCAATCTGTTGATGCGACTGGTCGGCGAGGCCGCCGCGGCCCTGGCCGGAACCGCCGACATCGAGATCGTCGAACGTCACCATCACCTCAAGAAGGACTCCCCAAGCGGCACCGCGTTGAAACTCGCCGAGATCGCCTCCCAGGCGTCCGGCGCCGATCAACTGGTCCACGGCCGCGAAGGATTGGTAGGCGAACGCAAACCCAACGAGATCGGCGTCCACGCGGTCCGTTCCGGCGACTGCCCCGGCGAGCATACGGTGAGCTTCGGTCTGCTGGGCGAGACTCTCGAACTCAGCCACCGGGCCCTCAATCGCGACGGATTCGTCCGGGGCGCGATCGATGCGGCTCGATTCCTCGCCGGCAAGCCGGCGGGTTTGTATGTCATGGCGGACGTCCTAGACTGTAAACAGTAAGCGCGTCCCGCTTGAGATTCGACTCGGCCTCGGCTGAACGGGACCGAACCGTCGTCGGGACGGGGAGAGGGCGTAGGCGACATGGCCCGCTGCGATCAGGGATACCTTTGCTCGGTCTGCGGCGAGGAGGTCGAGGATCTCATCGATTCCGACCTCTACCTCCGCTACGCGCTCGGCGAGGTCGATCCCGAGCTGCTTCACAGGCTGCCTGAACGGCACATCCGCTGCAATCCGACCCTCGCCCAGTTCATCGTGGCCGACGGCTTCGCGCCGGTCGAGGTCGCGGGGGCGTTCTCGAAGCGGATGCTCGACGACGGGTTCGTCGCGGCCGAGGAGGCGCGCGTGACCAGGGGCTACCAGCGGTTGCACGAACTCACCGCCCAGTCGGTTCCGATTCATGATTATCCCTTGTCGAGAGAGGGCGGGGCCGACGGGCATCTTCCCGACTGAGAGAGAAGGTCATGTTGGTGACCGAGAAGCCGAAGCCATCCGAGGAGGTCGTTCCCGCTCGGGCGCCCGCCGCCGAGGGTTGCGCCCGCGCCTCGGCCTCGGATTCGGATTTGGATTCCGGGACAGGGCGGACGAAAGCCCCCTCCCGCCGCGTCCTGTTCATGGACGACGACGCCCGGAGGGTCGAGGTCTTTCTCGATCGATGCCCCGAGGCCGTCTGGGTCAAGTCGGCCGAGGCGTGCATCGCGCGGCTGAAGGACGGTTGGGACGAGGTCCATCTCGACCACGATCTGGGCGGCGAGCGCTACGTCGACCCCAGCCGCGACGACTGCGGCATGGCCGTCGTCCGCTGGCTCTGCGCCGAGCCACGGCCCCAGCACCGCGACACCCGGTTCTTCATCCACAGCTTCAACTTCTCCGCCGCGTCGATGATGGTCGAATGCCTCCTTCGCAACGGCTACACGGCCGAGTTCCGCCCCTTCGGCTTCGACCTGGTCGACCTGCTCTCGTTCGAGGACGTTTCGCCCGAATTCGTCCGCAGGGCGGCGCGGTCCCGACGGCGTCGGACGTGGCGTGTTCGTCTGAGGGGTCTGACCCGCCGCCTCAAGCGGTTGCGCCGGCTGCTGCTCGGCGATCGATTGTAGGGGTCGGGGGCCTGGTTCCGGCTTTCTTAACTGTGAGAGGTCGCGTTATGATGTCCGGCCGCGGCGTCGCGGCGGCGACGCGTGCTCAACCATGGATCAGGTACGCATCAGGAGGAGTATTTTGAGAACGGTCATCACCGGAGGAGCCGGGTTCGTCGGCTCGCATCTTTGCGAACGGTTTCTCGACGACGGCGACGAGGTCGTCTGCGTCGACAATCTCCTGACGGGTTCGCTCAAGAACATCGATTCGCTCACGGCCAATCCGCGGTTTCGGTTCGTCAAGCACGACATCTCCGAGCCGATCGAACTCGACGGCCCGGTCGACAACATCCTTCACTTCGCCAGCCCCGCCAGCCCCGTCGACTACCTCGCCCACCCGATCCCGACCCTCAAGGTCGGTTCGCTCGGCACGCACAACGCGCTCGGGCTGGCCAAGGCCAAGGACGCGCGGTTTTTGCTGGCGAGCACCTCGGAAATCTACGGCGACCCCGACGTCCATCCCCAGCGCGAGGATTACTGGGGGCACGTCAACACGATCGGCCCCCGCGGCTGCTACGACGAGGCCAAGCGGTTCGCCGAGGCCATCACCATGGCCTACCACCGGTTTCACGGGGTCAAGACCCACATCGTCCGGATCTTCAACACCTACGGCCCTCGGATGCGCCTCAACGACGGCCGCGTCTTGCCGAACTTCATGAAGCAGGCCCTTCGCGGCGATTCGATCACGATCTACGGCAAGGGGGAACAGACGCGGAGCTTCTGCTACGTGACCGACCTGGTGGACGGAATCCATCGCCTGCTCAAATCCGAATACGCGCTGCCGGTCAACATCGGCAATCCGTCGGAGATCACCGTCCACCAGCTCGCCGAGGAGATCATCGCCCTCGTCGAGGGGACCAAGAGCCGGATCGTCTACAACGACCTGCCCGAGGACGATCCCAAGCGCCGACGGCCCGACATCACCAAGGCCCAGACCCTTCTCGGCTGGAACCCCACGGTCGACCGCGCCGACGGTCTCAAGCGAACTCTGGCCTACTTCCGCTCGGTCGTCTGACTCAACCCGACCCAGCCGGATCGCCTCCGGGGGCCGCAACGCTCGCCCCGGAGGCGGCTCGCCGATTCATTCTCGGGGCGGG
>CALCIC010000357.1 GCA_937907405.1 uncultured Isosphaeraceae bacterium
TCCTCGACGTCGGCCACCTGGTTGAGATCCTTGATCCAGGCGATCGTGCCGTTGTACGCCGAGTCGCCCCAGGTGTTCCCCTCCCCCCCGGCGAAGAACCCGGCGCCCCCGAAATCGTCGATCACGCCGCTGGAGAGTGGTCCGGCGTGGCCGTTGATCGTGCGGCGGCCGATCCCCACGAACAGCGTGTCGCCGACGATCTGAATCTGGTCGACCTGGTGGTCGCCCACCGGAATCCCCCGGACGATCTCCACGCTCAGCTCGCCCCGGTTCGTCTCTCCGTAGACGCCGTTGCCGTTGTCATCGGTCGCCTTGACCAGTCCCCCCGCCATGGTCGAGTAATAGAGGGTCGTACCGTGGAACCCCAGGCCGATGCCCCGCGCCCCGGGGACCGCCTGAATCGGGCTGCTCAGCTTCCCCGTGACCCAGTTGTAACGGTAGCTGACGATCCCGGCGTCGTAATTCATCACGTACAGCCGCGCGCGCGGCCCCCACGCCATCTGCGTCGGAGAGCCGGTCGTCGCCCCCAGCGCCGTCTCTATCCGCAGACTCCCCTGATAGGGGGCCGACACCGTCGGCTGAGCCGTGGCCGGCGGCGCGATCCAAGAAGCGCAAAGAAACGACGCGAGCAGTCTGATCAAACCTCTGGGTCCCATCGTCGTAATCCTTTGAATTCATCCCTTGCGCTTGTCAAACCCCTGGATTCACGCTCCATCAACTCGCGCAGCGCACCGCCATATTCTGAAGTATGACGATTCCCCTCACAGTATGACGATTCCCCTCATGAAAGGAAACCTCAACGCCTCGCCGCTCTCGGCCGCCACCTCCTCGCAGAACACGCTGAAATCGCATAAACCACGACATTGCAATGACCTACAACAAGTCACATATGACTGGATCGTCATGTCCCCAATAAACAACGTGTCCAGAACAGAACAAGGCTTAACATGGCCGTCGCGAAGACTGGCGAGGGGGGCTTGTTCCATTCCGCCTTGCGATTCGCCCCGCCGAAGCGTGATTCCGAGAGGCTTTGGTCGCGTCGGCCGTCGGCCGGGGAGTCGGTTGGTTTCGGGGGTTCCCGGCTTGACGCATCGTTCGATGCTGTGCCATAGTGTGGGCCGAACTCAGCAGGGACGCGACTTCGATCAAGGACGATTGCGTGCACACCTTCGCCGGACCATTCTGGTCGGCGCGCGTTTCGGGCACGGAACGCATTGCATCGCATCGCGCGATGGGCCTCGCGTCTTCCGCTGACGCTCGATCTGATCGAAGGATCTTGAGAGACCCGCACACCTGGAGTCGTCGCATATGAACGCGAAGTCGCTCGTCAGGCGGATGCTCCCGCGCCGCGCTTCGGCCCATCGGATCTTCAGCGGGCCGCTCCGCGGCATGCGGATCATGACCTCATGGCACGACTACCCGGCGGCGATCCTCGGCTATACCGAGCGAAAGCTGACCGACTGGCTGTCGGCCAACGCCCGGCCGGGCGAGACCTGGTTGGACGTCGGCGCGAACTGCGGGTACACGAGCCTCGCCATGTGCCGCGCCGTCGGATCGAAGGGCCGGGTGTTCGCGTTCGAGCCGGCGCTCGCAACCGCGGCCTGCCTTGAGGGGACCGCGCGGGCCAACCGGCTCGACCAGCTCGTCTGCCTGCCGTTCGCGCTGTCCGACGCCCCCTTGCCGACCGTCTCGCGGTTCGCGACCGAGCGGGGGATGATCGACTCGCAACTGTCGTCCGAGGGCGCCGAGATGATCGCGATCACCGCCGTCAGCCTGGACGCGGTCTGGGAGGGCGTCGCCGGCGACGACCCGGTGGTGCACGGGATCAAGATCGACGTGCAGGGCATGGAGCTCGACGCGCTCCGGGGGATGCGCCGGCTGCTCGAAACCCATCGCCCCACGATCGTCCTGGAAATCCACCGCGACGTTCCCCGCGACGAGGTGCTCGGCCTGCTCGAAGACTGCGGCTACCTCCTCGACCCCGAGCCCATCGACGAGAGCCTCGGCGCCTTCGCCGACCCTCAGAGCAACGCCAGCTTCGTCTTCCGGTCCCCGCCGTTCGCCGACCAACCCACCCCCCGCCGAAACGTCGAGCAACGGGCGCCCAGGGCCGACGGCGCGGGGATCGCCTGAGCGGTTCGCGCGGCGCGTCCGCGCGTTCTCGATCAAAACGCGACCCCTCGTTGCGTTTCGGCGATTTCCGTGATACCACTCGGAAATCGCCGATGAGGGGATCGCGTCGGCCGAGCGCCGCCCCCCCTCGACCTTGATCCGCATCAGGAGAACGCCCGCCATGATTCCTCGCCGCTTCCTCGCGTTCGCGTGCGCACTGACCCTGGCGGTCGCTCCGTCGTCGAGGGCGTCCGAGCCGGCCGCGCGACCGAACGTCGTCTTCATCATCGCCGACGACTTGGGATACGGCGACCTCGGCTGCTACGGGCAGGAGAAGATCCGCACTCCCAACCTGGACCGACTGGCCAGGGAAGGGATGAAGCTGACCCAGCACTACTCGGGCAGCAACGTGTGCGCGCCTTCGAGATGCGCGCTCATGTCCGGCCTGCACCCCGGCCACGGCTACATCCGCGAGAACCGCCAGGCCAAAGGGTACGACGAGGGCCAGGAGCCAGTCCCAGCCGGCACTTGCAGGCTCCCCCTGCGGTTCCAGGCGCGAGGCTACGTCACGGGCCTGTTCGGCAAGTGGGGGCTGGGGCCCGTCGGCAGTACCGGCGATCCATCGAAGCAGGGGTTCGACCACTGGTTCGGTTACAACTGCCAGGCGGTGGCGCACAACTACTACCCGACCCACCTGTGGAACGACGGCAAGAAGGTGATGCTCGACAACCCGGCGTTCTCCGCCCACCAGAAACTGCCCGCCGGGGCGGACCCGAACGACCCGAAGAGCTATTTGCAATACAAGGGGAAGCAGTTCGCCCCGGACCTGATCGCCGAGCAGGCCCGCGCGTTCGTGGCGGCGAACAAGGACAAGCCGTTCATCCTGTTCTACACGTCCACGATCCCGCACCTGGCGTTGCAGCCGCCCCAGGACATGCTCGACCAGTACGCGGGCAAGTTCCCCGAGACGCCGCACAATGGCGAACGCGGGTATCTGCCGCACCGCCAGCCGCATGCGGCCTACGCCGCCATGGTCAGCCGCCTGGACGCCGAGGCGGGCTGGCTGATGGCCGCGCTCGACGAGCACAGGCTGACCGACCGTACGCTGGTGGTGTTCGTCAGCGACAACGGCCCGCTGTACGACGGCCTCGGGGGAACGGATTCGGACTTCTTCAACAGTTCGGCCGGCCTCCGAGGGCGGAAAGGGAATTACTACGAGGGGGGCTTCCGCGTCCCCTGCCTGGTGAAATGGCCGGGCAAGGTGGCGGCCGGCTCCGTCAGCGACCGGGTGACCGGGTTCGAGGACTGGCTGCCGACCCTGTTTGAACTGACCGGCGACGCGGCGAGCGTCCCGAAGGATCTCGACGGCATCAGCTTCGCCCCCACTCTGCTCGGCGGGAAGCAGCCCCCCCGACCGTTCCTGTACCGCGAGTCGCCCGGATACGACGGCCAGCAGTGCGTGCGGGTGGGCGACTGGAAGGCGATCCGCCGAAACCTGAACCCAAGGCCGAAGTCGAAGGACAAGACCCCGGGCGCGGTCGAGTTGTACGACCTGGCCCACGATCCAGGCGAGAAGTCCGACCTGGCCCCCAAGAATCCGGAGGTCGTCGCCAGGCTGTCGGCCGTCATGGCCGATCAACACACCCCGTCCGACCAGTTCCCCCTCCGCGCGCTCGACCCGCCCGCGAAGAAGTGACCCGGCGTCCCTGCGCCCGATCCCAGCCGAATCAGGCCCACGCCGTGGCGGCGGCGGCGAGGGCGAAGACGGTGGAGGTCTTAAGGATCGTAATGGCGAAGACGTCCGGGTAAGACTGTCGGTGGGTGAGGCCGGTGATCGCCAGCAATGTGATCACCGCGCCGTTGTGCGGCAGCGTGTCCATGCCGCCGGAGGCCATCGAGGCGATCCGGTGCAGCCACTCGGCGCTGATTCCCTGCGCCCTGGCCGCTTCCAGGTAGTGCGCCCCCATCACCTCGAGCGCGATCGACAGGCCGCCCGAGGCCGAGCCGGTGATCCCCGAGAGGATGTTCACCGCGATGGCTTCCGAGATCAGGACCGACCGGCTGAGACCGAGCACGCCGTTGCGGATCACCTGGAAACCGGGCGAGGTCTTGATGACCGTGCCGTAGCCGACCTCCGACGCCGTGTTGAAGATCGCCAGCAACGCGCCCGACGTCGCCGTCGTGAGCGAAGCCTTGAACCCGCCTCGCAGGCGCCGTGTGTTCAGCGCGATCGTCGCCGAAATCCCCAACGACAACGCGACGATCAACGCCCAGGTCGGCCCCGCCGTCCTGGGGTCGATCTTCGGAAACGAGGCGCGGAGGACGTCCTCGGAATACCAGCCGGCGACCGACCACGAGGTCCGGCTCGCGACGAAGTTGGCGACCAGCACCAGGAGCAGGGGCGAGATCGCCAAGGGAAGGCTCGGCAGGTCGCGGTCGGGCTTCGGCTCGGGCTCGTTCACGTGGCCCTCGCCGTAGCCTTCACCGGCCGCGGCGGCCCAGGCGCGGCGACGGTCGAGCCAGATCAGGCCGCCGACCAGGATCACGGCGCCTCCCAGGCAGCCGAGCACGGGCGCGGCGTAAATGTCGGTGCCGAAGGTTCGCGTGGGGATCAGGTTCTGGATCTGGGGAGAGCCCGGCAGCGCGTCCATCGTCAGCGTGAACGCCCCCAGGGCGATCGCGCCGGGAAGCAGTCGCTTGGGGATCTCGGCCGCCTTGAACAACGCCGCGCCGAATGGATAAACGGCGAACGCCACCACGAACAGCGACACGCCGCCGTAGGTCAGCAGCGCGCAGACCAGCACCACGGCCGGGATCGCCCGCCGCGAGCCGAACGCCTGGACGATCGCCCCGGCGATCGAAGCCGCCGCGCCCGCTTCTTCCATCAGCTTCCCGAAGATCGCGCCGAGCAG
>CALCIC010000358.1 GCA_937907405.1 uncultured Isosphaeraceae bacterium
TAGGCTGATAGCCTACCTTCAGGCTCGACACGTCCACGTCGGGGACCGACGAGACCACTCGACCGCTCACACGGGCGGGCGGAAGGGCGGTCAGCCGGATCGTTTCGCCGCGAGCGCCGACGATGAAGCCCATGCCTTCCAGGACGCTGCCCGTTGAGCCCGAGTTGCGCCCAGGGGACGTTCCGGTTCCTTCGACTTGGCGCCCGATCTTCAGGGGGCGGCCTTCGGAGCCGACGGTTTCCAGTTTAAGGCCGGCGCCTTCGGCAAAGGCCCCGAACGAGAACGACCCATCCGTGGCGGTCGTCGTCGTGAACAGGTCTTCCAAGGGGCTGCCTGCAACGACCGTCCGCTGAATGTCCGAGTAACTCGATTCGATCAGAGACCTCGACCCGTCCTTCGAGACGAGGTCGGAGCGTCCCACCTTCGTGATCCAGACCTTCACGCCGGACGTCGGCCTGCCGTCGACGTCGAAGAGGACGGCGTTGAAGGGCCGCGGCTTGTCGAGCCGCAGTTTCAGGTCGTGCGGCTCGACCAGGTCATTCGGGGCCCCCGAGAACACCGATGCCGCCAGCCCCTTTTTCCAGGCGACGAGGCAGACCCGGCGCGCGCCGTCTGCCAATGGCCAGGTGAATCGACCTTGGTCGTCGGTCTTCAGAACTTCATGTCCCTTCCTGACCGGATCGGTCGAACCGCCGACGAGGACGGCATCGGGAACGGGAGTACCGTCGGCGCTGAGAACCACGCCTTTCAATTCGCTCGGCGCCGGCCTTTTTTCGCCGGGCGGTTGCGCCGGTTTCGCGGCGGGGGGCGGCTTTG
The DNA here is from genome assembly GCA_937907405.1 of uncultured Isosphaeraceae bacterium. GTDB lineage: Bacteria > Planctomycetota > Planctomycetia > Isosphaerales > Isosphaeraceae > Paludisphaera. The sequence continues at coordinate 817 of CALCIC010000358.1, forward strand.
GGTCGTCGACCTTCGGCTGAGGCGCGTCGCCTCGTACGCGGAGGCCGCCGACGCCCAGGGCGACGGTGAGCGCGAGGGAACAGAGCAGTACCGATCGTAAGGGAGACGAGGGGGAGAGCGTGCGCGGCATGTCATCCTCCAGGAGTCGTTCGATGCGGACCAGGACGGTGCGGCGATCGAGGAACGGAAGCAAGACGGGTCGGGAGACGGGGATCAGGCGGACGGGGCGCTTCGCCAGGTCGAGGAGCAGGCGGGCGAGGCTCGCGGGGTCGGCGCCGAGCGCGACGACCGCCTCGTCGCAGAGCAGCTCGCGCTCGCGGTCGAGCCGGGCGAACAGCCAAAGGGCCAGGGGATGGAAGAAGTACGGCACTCGGATCAACTCTTGCACGAATTTCGACCAGTCGTCGTATCGCGCCAGATGCGCCAGCTCGTGGAGCAAGCAGGCGCGGCGCTGGGCTTCGGGCCAGTCGTTCCAGTCGGTCGGGGCGAGGATCAACGGCCGTCGACCGCCGAGCACCACCGGCGACGCCACCCCCGGATGCAACGCCAACCGCGCGGGCCTCGTCGTCCCGAGCCGGGCCCGGCACTCGTTCAGGAGGCGCCGGGCGTCCTCGCCGGGATCGACGGCCCCACGCCTCATCCTCATCAGCGCCAGGCCGCCGCAGGCAAGCCTCGCCAGCAGGGCCGACACGGCGATCACCCACGCGCCTACCGCCGCTAGAGTGACGATCCGCCACCAATCGATCGGAGCGGCGACGGGGCGAGACGGCGGGACGTCGACCGCCGGTCGCGCGGGGGCCGGATTCCCATTCGGGCGAGGCTCGGAAGGATGAGCCGCGATGATCGACGTCGCGGCGAAGTGCTGAGCCGATGCGGGGGCGGGGGAAGCGGCGAGCGATTCGGCGGCGGCCGGGGAGGCGAAGAGGCCTCCCCAACGCGGGGTGAACGGCAGGACCGCTCCGGCCGCCAGGGCCGAGACGCAGAGCAGGTGACGGGTCGCGGCCCGTCGCGGCGGCCGAAGCGCGAACCAGACGGCGAGCATCGACAGCACGATCCCCCATCGGATCGAGCCGTCGACCAGGACCGCGAGCCAGGAACTGATCCATCGATCGATCATGACTTGTTCCTCCTCCGCTTGTTCGTGTTCGTCTCGTCCGGATTCGCCTGAGTCCCGCCCGCGCCGCCGAGCCGGGCCTCGATCGCGCGCAGCTCGTCGGGCGCGAGTTGCTGGGCGTCGACCAGGCCGAGGATCAACTGCTCGGCCGACCCGTGGAAGAACCGCGCGACGAAGTCCGAGAGCAAGTCGCCGGTGGCCTCCCGACGCGAGACCGCGGCTCGGTACAGATGCGTCACCCCCTGCTTCTCATGGTCGACGAGCCCCGCCTTCTCCATGTTCTGGAGCAGCCCCAGCACCGTGGTGTAAGGCTGGTCGTCGCCGCGCGGCAGGTGCTCCATCAGCCCGCGCACGGTCTGCGGCCCGTGCTCCCAGAGCACCTTCAAGACCGCGAACTGCCGCTCCGTAAGCGCCAAGACCTTCCGTCCGGCCATCGCACCCGCCTCCCCTCGTTCAGTCCAACTCGTCGCAACGTACGTATCATTAGGTAGGACGAACGACGAAGTCAAGAGGGAAGGTTTGCAGATCGATCGTTCAGACCCAGCCGTGCTTTTTGCGGAGCCACCACTCGGCGGTCAGGAGGGCGGTGAAGAGGAGGAAGAAGGGCCAGTTGTCCCAGATCCGGTGTTCGGTGGGGCTGACGTACTCGGTGTAGGCGGAGTGGTCCAGACCCTTGAGGTACTTGACGAGTTGCTCGGGGGGGACGTTCTCGCCGCTGGTGATCTCGGCGATCTGCTTGGCGAGGGCGAGGTCGGCGGAGGGGTTGTCGAGTTCGCGGTCCTCCTGATAGACCAGGAACCGCGAGGCGTCGCGGGCGACTTCCTGACCGTTCCGCTTGGCGACGACGGTGACCTTGTAGTCGCCGGTCGCGCCGGTCGCGGGGTAAGAGCCTTTCCACTCGTCGCCTCGGGTGTAGAGGTCGACGGGTTCGCTGGTGGGGGCGTCCCCCTCGCGTTCGACCTTGGTCTCGTAGACGACGTCGGTCAGGGGCTCGCCCTTGGAGTTGTGGCCGGTGACGGTCATCTCGACGCTTTGACCGACGCCGACGCGGCGGCGGTCGATGGCGAGCTTGATCTGGTCGTCCCCCTGGTTCTCCTTGTGTGAGAGCCAGAAGATGACCTGCCTCCAGAACTTGCGATGGCCCAGATCCAGGTGTCGCCGCCGTAAGCGATGGTGCGGCCCCGGCCGGTCTCCATGGTCAGCATCATGGGTTCGGGGGGGGCCCCGGAGGTCGTGCCGAGGATGTTGGCCAGGGGCTTGGGGGCGCCGAAGCGGTTGGCGCCTTGAAGCGCCGGCAGGCCCTCCCAGAGCCGGGTCGAGTCCGCGCGGTCGTTCCCGACCTGAAGCAAATAGCTGTTCAGGCCCGACGTGGTGGGGACGAACCGGACGCCTCCCGGCGGCTCGATCTGGCCGTCTCCGGGGTGGACCTCGACCGGGAGTATGTCGGCCAGCTCAGTGCGTCCCCAGCCGCCGGGGCCGAAACTGCCGCGGCCGCCGAGCATGATCAGCCCGGCCGCCCCCTTGGAGACGGCCTCGGCCAGAAGCTTGTGCTGAGTTCGGGTCAGGAAGTCGGCCGACATGTCGCTAACGATGTAGACGTTGTAGCGGCCGGGAGTGAATTCGGCGTCGTCGATCTCCCCCTTGTCGCCGACCGCCGGCCGCTTGATCACGACGCCCTCGACCAGGATGTCGCGCGACGTGGCGATCGACCGCATCAAGAACTTGTAGTCCCAGGTGAAGTTGGGCCCCTGGAGGAAGAAGACGTTGAGCCCTCCGCTCAACACCGTGACGAACGTGCTGATCTCGTTGTTGGAGACGACCAGCTCGCCGTCGAGAGGCGCGACCTTGAGGGTGACCTTCTGATCGCCGGTCGTCTTGGGGATGTATTCGAGCCCGGTGATCGGAATCAGGTCGGCGCCCTCGGGAACCTTGATTCGGGTCTTGGCCGCGGGGAGGCTCTGGCCTTCCACGTACAGCTCGACGTCGAGCTGCTGCCCGGCGTAGCCTCGGGCCGCCACCGAACCCCGGACCTGGAGCTTGTTCTTGACGAAGACGGTCGGCCCCGCATTGATCTCGCGGACGGCGACGTCGCGCGAGCCGGCGCCGGCGTTCGGGCTGCCGAAGCCGACGGTGATCACCGGCACCTGCTGGTCGCGCATCCGCCGCGCGGCGATCAGGGGGTTGACGCCGTTGTTGGAGGCGAAATCCGACAGCACGATCATCCAGGCCGGCCGCTTGTTGCTGTCGGACTGGCGCTTCTCGGCCTCCATCATCGCGGTGCCGAGTTGGGTCTCCGGGCCGTCGGGCTCGGGCGCGGCGGTCTCGTCGGGCTTGGGTTCCTCAAGCGTCCGGGCGAACCGATAGCTCTTCACCTCCAGGTCGGGCTCAAGCTTCCTGGCGACCTCGAGGGCCTCCTCCAGGGTCTTTTTCGCCGCGGCCGACCGGGTCTGGCCGCTGGCCTCGTCGGCGAGCAGCATGCTCGTGCTGAAGTCCGTCAGGAAGACGCCCGAGGCCGGCTGCTTCTTCTTCTCCTCGATGATCACCGAGGGTCGAAGCGCCGCCAGCAGACAAAGCAGGACCGCCGCCAGCCGGAGGCCGAGCGCGACCCATCGCCAACGGGCGCCGGGCCCGCGCAGCTTCTTCGCGTAGGCCCAGACGGTCAGCACGACGACGACCAGCGACGCCGCCAGGAGCAGCGGCCAGGGGCCGATCGGATGGAAACTTGCACTGATGCCTTGAAACATGGCGTCGGGCCGACCTGCTGGAGGAGGAACGATGTCCATTACGATTGTCGGGCGCCGGACGGAGGGCGTCCAGCCCGTTCCCGATCGACGGCGCGATCCTCGAGAATCAGGCCGCCTGCTTGGCCTTGCCGGCGTCGACGGCCGCTGCGGGCTCCTTGTAGAACGTGTTGGCCAGGAAGTTCTCGGCGGTGACCAGCAGGAGGATGAGCATCATCAGCCAGGGAAAGATCTCATGGCCGACGCGGACCACGTCGATCAGTTTTTCCTGCTCGGCGGCGTCGCCGGCCAAAGCGTAGCCGTCCTTGCCGAACATCGCGTCGAGGTCGGCCGGTTCCAGCCGCGTGAGGAGGTTCTCGGCGCGGGGTGGATTGAGGCTGAAGCCCATCGGCGTCTGCTCGTTGTTCGGCCCCAAAGCAGTCACGGTCCAATGTCCGAGAAGCTGCGGCGCGAGGATCTTGAGGGGCTCGCCGGCGGCGGGAGGCGACTTCTGATCCCTGGTCTTCTCGTCGGGGGCGGTGATCACGAAGTTCTGGTATCGGGCGTCGGGCTTGAGGCTCAGGAGCACGTCGTCGCCGGCCTCGAAATTGAGTTGTTCGCTGGCCGAGCCGGCCATGTAGGGGATGGTCAGGTTCATCAGCACCGGGAACGCCCAGTAGGCGCCGTCGGGGAACTCGTTCCACCGCGCTTGATCTTTGAGATCGGCGCGCCGGGCCAGGGGAGTGGACCAGAGCAAGACCCGGCCGGGCTTGGCGGTTCGGAAGGTCCGCTCGACGAGCGCCGGCGCGCCGTCGGCGAAGCTCAGGAGGGGGCGGCTCGCCTCGTGCGGCTTGAGCTTCCAGTAGCGGAACACGGGCATGACGGCGAACTGGGCGTCGAGGTCCTTGGCGAACCGCTCGAAGAGAGGATGGGTGAGGTCGAGGATCTTGCCGAACGTCATTTCGCCGCCGGGAACGACCGCGGCGTGCGCCTGGTCGAGTTGCGCGGGGAGGACTTGCTGGGCGGTCGGCCCGTTGTAATCGTCGACCTGGCAGCGGTCGCCCAGGCCGACGACGAGGCCCCCCCCTTCATGGACGTAACCGTTGAGCATTCCCCACGACGCGTTGGAGAGCGTCGCGACGTTGAGCACGAAGACGGCGGCGAAGTCCTTGAGCGTGTCGCGATGCCGCGCGACCAGCTCGGCAGGGCGGATCCGTTCGATTTCGAAGCTTGAGAGGGCGCCCGGCGAGGGATCAAGCGCCGAGGCGACGAAGTCGGCGTCGACGTCCTGATCGGCGATGAGCAGCACCTTGAGCGCCGAGCGGACGCGGAAGCTCAGGTAGCGTTGGTCGTTGAACTTGAGCGGGTCGGGCGCGCCGGTGAGCCGCAGTTCCACGCGATGGACCTCCCCTTCCTTGAGGTTCGAGGGGGTCGTGAACCGCGCCTCCGCCTGGCCTCCCGGGGGAATCTCGACCTGCTGATTCCCCTTCTTGACGCCGTCGAGATAGAACTCGACGACCGGGCTGACGGTCTCGGCCCCCTGCGACCGGACCACGCCGCGGATTTCCAGAGGCTCGCCCTGCGTCGCGGCGGCCGATGAAAGTTCGAGCTCGTCGATCGAGACGTCCTTGCGATCCTCGGAGCCGATCCGGAGCACGAACGTGGCGACCTTGGGCGCGGTTTTCGGCTGAGCTTCGGCCTTCCCCTGCTTGAGCCGGTCGAGGCCCTCGGCGGGACGATCCGGGTTCCACGACGATCGACTCAGGTCGGTCAGGATGTAGACCTCGCGGCGCGGGCGGTCGCAGTCGGCGACGGCCGGGTACACCTGGCCCGTGGCGACGTTCAGCGCTCGGTTCACCGGTCGGATGGTCAGGTTGTCGATCCACTTGCGGGCGGCCGACGGCGAGAGCCCCACCGGCGCTCCCGGATCGGCCGAGTTCACCGCGAACACCAGGCTCGAATCGGGGATGCGGCTGATGATCTCGCGCGCCCGATCCTTCGCCAGGTCGAGAAGGGTCTTGTCTTTCTCCTTGTAGCTCATCGACAGGCTGGTGTCGAAGACGAGCCCGAGCGCCGTCGGCACGGATTCGTCCCCCAGCGGCATGTCGGAATGGAGCCGAGGACGGGCCAGCGCCAGCGCCATCAAGGCCAGGAGCGCCATCCGGGCGGCCAGGAGCAGCCAGTTCTTGATCTTCATCCGCTTCCGCGACTTCTTCTGCCGCTCGCGGATCAACCGGAGCGCGGGGAAGATCACGTGCTTGGGGGTCTGCCGCATGAACAGGTGGAGGATCACGGGGATCGCCGCCAGCGCGGCGCCCGCGGCGAGTCCGGCGTGGATGAGCGAGAGTTCCATGGAGCGTCAGCCTCGCGCCTGCCGCGACAGCAGGTAGGACATCAGGGCCTTGTCGAACGGCATGCCGGTGTGCAACGGTACGTAATCGATCCGGGCGCGGACGCAATCGGTCTTGTAGGCCGACCGAAAGCTCTCCACTTCTTCGAGATAGTCGGCCTTGATCGCGTCTGCGTCGACTTCGATGACCTCCTGGGTCTCGTTGTCCTCCATCCGGAGCATTCCCTCGAACGGGAAATCGGCCTCCGCCTCGTCCAGAATATGGAAGAGGATCACGTCGTGCCCCGAGAACCGGAGTCGATAAAGGGCCTTGCGGATCGGCTCGGGATCGGCCAGCAGGTCGCTGAACAGCATGACGAGGCTCTTATGCCGCATCATGGCGGCGACCTGGTGCAGGCTGGCCTCGACGTCGGTCTCGCCCGACGGCTTGAGCTGAGCCAACATCGACAGGATGTTGCCGAGCTGGGAGCGTCTGCTGGCCGGCGCGAGGCTCTTGCGGACCTTCTGGTCGAAGGCGATCAGGCCGACGGGGTCTTGCTGGTGGATCATCAGGTAGCCGAGCGCCGCCGCGAGGCTGATTCCGTATTCGAACTTGGTCAGCTCCTGGCGGTAGGTGTATCCCATCGACGCCGACAGGTCCATGACGAGATAGCCGGTGAGGTTGGTCTCGGCCTGGAACTTCTTGGTGTAGAACCGATCGGTCTTGGCGAACACGTTCCAGTCGATGTCGGCGATGTTGTCGCCGGGGGTGTACTTGCGGTGCTCCGAGAACTCGACCGAGAACCCCTGGAACGGGCTGGCGTGCAGCCCCGCGATGAACCCCTCGACGATGAACTTGGCGCGCAGGTCGAGCCGGGAGACCTGGCGGATGACCTCGGGCTTCAGATACTGTTCGGCGTTACCCATCAGTACTCCGCGAGGGCGTCCGTGGCGACGAGGAGGTCCGCTTGCGGGGTGGGCGTCGCCCACGTTCCGAACCCATTGTGACGCCGCAGGTTGCAGGAAGGTGGGCGACGCCCACCGTGCGAAAGCTCTCTCTCATCCTACGTCGCTCGACGCCGAATCGACCAGTGACAGGTCCGGCTCACGCCCCTTTCCGCTCGTATTTCGGCGTTTCGGGCTCGCGGACTTCGGCGATCAGCCGCTTGATGAGGGTCTCGGTGGTCTGGCCTTCGGCCTGGGCCTGGAAGTTGGTGCTGATCCGGTGGCGAAGGACCGGCAGGGCCACCTTGCGGACGTCGTCGAGCGAGACGCTGTAGCGGCCGTCCATCGCGGCCATCGCCTTGCCGGCGAGGATCAGGTTCTGGCCCGCCCGAGGCCCCGCGCCGTAGTCGACGAGCTCCTTGACGAACGCCGGCGCGAGCGGGTCGGCGGGGCGGGTCGCCCGCACCAGCCGGGCCACGTAGTCGACCGTGTACTCCGACGCCGGGACCGAGGTCACCAGCCGTTGGAGATTGACGATCGCCTTGCCCGAGAGGATCTTCTTCAACTCCGGCGTCTCCCCCTTGGTCGTCCCCAGGAGGATCTTCTTCTCCTCGTCGAGCGACGGGTAGCCGACGCGGACGTCGAACATGAACCGGTCGAGCTGCGCCTCGGGGAGCGGATACGTCCCTTCCTGCTCGATCGGGTTCTGGGTCGCGATCACGAAGAACGGCTCGGGGAGCTTGAGCGTCTCCTGTCCGACCGAGACCTCGCGCTCCTGCATCGCCTGGAGCAAGGCCGCCTGGGTTTTTGGGGGCGTCCGGTTGATCTCGTCCGCCAGGAGGATGTTGGTGAAGATCGGCCCCGGCACGAACCGAAACTCGCGACGGCCCGACTCGGGCTCCTCCAGGACGTTGGTTCCAGTGATGTCCGACGGCATCAGGTCGGGCGTGAACTGAATCCGCTTGAAGCCGACGTCGAGGATCCGGGCGATCGAGCTGACCATCAACGTCTTGGCCAGGCCGGGGACGCCCACCAGCAAGACGTGCCCGCGCGTGAAGATCGCGGCCAGGATCAGCTCGACGACCTCCTGCTGGCCGATGATGACCTTGCTCAGTTCGGTGGACATGACGTCGCGGGAATGGCGGAACTCGTCGAGAAGCTGAGTGATCCGATCGCTCGCTGTAGACATTCCGAAGCTCGCCCCAACCAGGTTGGAAGAAGGAATGGAAAGGCACAAAGCGCTTCGGCGTCTCGTCGGGCCTGAACCGTCGAAAAGACCAACCGTGCAAGACCGGGGATTCCGCGGCCCTCGCGGCGCGCAACATCATCGGCCCACATTGTAGGGCCTTGGAAACGCGCGATTCAAGCCGCCACACGATCCCTCGACCCGCGGACTTCTTCTGTTTTCTTGATTCCACGTGCCGAGGAGACGGAGTCCGTCCGCACGAACCGCCCAGACCTCTCAGCCGCGACCCGTCCCGCCCGTCGCTCCCGGCGTCGCCCGAAGTTTCGACAGGCTGCCTGAAAAATGAGATCGCCAACCCCCTTGGACACGGCGAGCGACCCGGTCGACCGCGTCGTCGGGCTTTCGTGGATCGGACGCAAGCCGTGGCAAGTCCAGCGTTTGTGCGCGTCGCGATGGTCGATTTCCGGTCGCGTCGAGAAATCGGCCTCAAGATTGCGAAAGGAAGGGTCGCGGCCCCGACGGTGAAGGTAGACGACGCGGGCCGCGTCGGCCCTCTCTCGGCCGTTCGTCGTCCGGAGCCCTCCTCTCGATCGAG